>CBJMQH010000051.1:0-15707 GCA_966431825.1 uncultured Trinickia sp. | reverse complement strand
CCCTTCCATCCAGCCGCCCACGCCATCGAGTGCGAGCAGCGGCAGCATCAGTTTTGCGAAGCCGGCTGCATCGCCCAGCGACGATGGCAGCCACGCCCACACAATATCGACGCCGCGCGGCACCAGCGTGCGTACGTGTTCGATCGCGGCCCGCAAGCGAACGGCGACCGGTTGCCGCGGATCCGTGCAGGTCAGCGGCAGCGGCCGCCAGCCAGTCTCGCCCGCCGTCTCGCGCGACTGGCTGGCGTGCGCGATCTGCTGCGCAAGCGCGGCCATGCCCTGTTGCGCGTAGTCCTCGACTGAATCGCATGCGAACGGAAACAGCAGAAACACAGCACTGCGATTCGTCTCATCGAGCGTCTGGAACATCTTCAGTACCGGCACGAGGTCATGGTCGGACATCTCCATGAGCAGAGTCGGATCGTCCGGCTGATCGACGAACGCTTTCAGCGACGCGCAAACCGCCGCAAATTCACGGTGCACGGTGTTCCCTTCGAGTCAGTTGAGCCGCACGAAGCGGCCGCGCACGACCGTGTCCGCCTCGGATCGGATATCGACGCCGCCGCGTCCGCCTTCGAGCTCGAGTGTCTGCGCACACAGGCGCAGCTTGCCGGCCGCTTCGATGTTCACGTTCTGGTTGAGCAGGCGCACCACCGGCCCGTCACTGGACGCGGCAACCTGCAGCAGGGCGTTGCCGTGCGCGTCGTCGATTTGGACGCAGCGATCGGCCTCGAGCTTCAGAACGACCGCGGGCTCGGTTCGCGCTTCGATCGGCTCGCCGTATCCGGTCCGGCGCAGGATGCCGGTAACCAGTCGCTCCGGCCAGTTCTCCGGCTGCTCGAGCACGACGCGATCGCCGATTCGCGGCTTCATGCCCTCCAGACACTCGAGCCATTGCTCGCGCGTGTCGCCGTCTCGCGTTGCCCAGCGCACGCAGACGCGCCCCATCGCGTCAGGATGATGCGAATCGGTGACGTCGCCGACAACGCGCTCCGATGCGCGCGCCGCCGAAGCGGGCGCTGGCGAAGCGGGGCGTGACATGCGCTCGTTCTCGGCGAACAGCCGGCGCAGTGCCGTGATCGTGTCCTCGTGCAGGCCGTCGTCGGTGATGACGGAATCCAGTGTGCATTCCATGGCAAGTGCCTCTCGTCCATTGCGCGGTTAGTTGATGTGCGCGATCGTCCCTTCGATGACTACGCCCGAGCCGTCCAAGGTGATCGACCCGCCAGTCGTCGACAGCACGATCTTCGTTGCGCTGATCGCGACGGTGCAAGGCTGATCGCCGTTGCCGAGGTTGATCAGGGGAGCCTGAAGGTTCGCCGTGCTCGTGCCGGTCAGATTCAGGTCGGGCTGGCCGCAGACCGAAACGCCCTTGCCCTCGCCGGTAATCTGTACGCCGGGGCCGCCTCCAGTGCCGAAGATTTGCACGCCGTACGTCTTGCCGGCGCCAGACAGCGACATCCCGTCCTTGATCGCTTCGATATCGACGCCGCCTTCGAGCGCGCTCATGGCGACGCCCTTCTGGGCCGCCTGCATCTGGATCGCTTGGGCCGCCGTCAGCGTGTAGCTGCCTTGCGCGACTTCCTGGGAGAGCGACCCCGCCTGCACGAAGTGCGTACTGTTGCCTTTCACGACAACCTCATGATTGCCGCTCGCGACGGCCAGCACGTGATTGCCCTTGGCGACGGTGTGCGTGCTGTCGCCTTCGACGGCCAGGATTCGGTTGCCGCCCACGCTCGTCGTATCGTCGACGCCGACGGCCGTCGTGCGGTGCTGCTTCACGCTGACCGTTTCGTTGCTGCCGATGCTCTTGGCACGATCGTTCTGCACCTGCACGGTCTCATTGCGCCCCACCGTATGAGCGTGATCGCGCCCGGTCGATACCGTATGATCCAACTCGGCCTCGACGTCGAGATTGCGCTCCGCATGCATCCATAACTGCTCGGCGCCCTTGCGGTCCTCGAAACGCAATGCATTGGCCTGCGCCAACGCCCCTCCCGGCGACGAGCGCGACAGCAGCCCGCTTTGCGTGGCGTTCGCCGGCAGGCCCCATGGCGGCATGCGCTCGCCGTTATAGACGCGTCCTGTGATGATCGGATAGTCAGGATCGCCATTCAAAAAGTCGACGACCACCTCGTCGCCAATGCGCGGGATCTGCACGCCGCCGAAACCGCTGCCCGCCCACGGGCTCGACACGCGCACCCAGCAAGAAGAGTTCTCGTCGAACTGGCCATAGCGGTCCCAGCGGAACTGCAGCTTCACGCGCCCATGCTGATCCGTCCAAATCTCCTCGCCCTTCGGTCCAACGACGGTGGCCGTCTGCGGGCCGTTCGTGCGCGGTCGCGGGGTGACGCGCGGCGACCGGTACGGCAAGCTTTGCGGCTGCACGATGGCATGTGTGTCGTGACGCACTGCATCGCCGCCGCTGCCGCCGTCGCCATCGCTTGCGTATGGGTTCTCCTGGAAGCTGTATCGACAGCTCACGAGCAGGTACTGCCGGTTCTGATCGGCGCGGGGACAGTGTTCGAGCGTGAAAAGATAACCCGGCGCCATACCCCGCACGTCGGTGTGTGCGCTCGCACGCTCGTGCTCGGCTTGCAGTTCTTCCAGCCGAACCCGCCCGTAACGCATGCCCGGCCCTTCGTCACGGTAATTGCCAGGCCATTCGTAGATCGCGTAGCCGTCGTAGTCGTGCCCGCGCGGATCGACGCGCTGCGCAAGCAGGTCCGCACGCGGTTTCATGTAGTCGTAGTCGTTGGCCTGGTGCGTCCCGACGCTCACCGCCTGTCCCGGCTCCCAGCTGTCGATGTGCTCGCGATCGGCGATCGCGATGCGATCCGGCGCGATGAAAGGAATCTTCGCGTAGCCGGGCAGCGCGTCATGCGCGCCCATCGCGTCGCACAGCACGAGCGCATGGGCCGCCTCGCTGTGCTTGAAGTAGTAGTAAATGCCTTCTGTTTCCATGAGCCGCGAGACGAAGGCTGCGTCGGTCTCGTTGTACTGCACGCAATATTCGCGTGGCACATACGTTTCCGAGAGCCGATCTTCGAGCGGATGGCCGTAAGGGGTCAGCACCTCGCGGATGATCTGCGGCACCGTCTTGTTTTGAAAGATCCGGCAGTCCGACCGGTGCGTGGCGAGCCAGATCCAGGCACGCACGTCGAGCGCGTAGCCGTAGTGGCGCGCAGCGCGCCGCCCCAGCAATTGGGCGCGGGCTACGAGCCCGTTCAAGTAGCGCGGCGCGGCGTCCTGCTGTTCGATGCGCACGGTCACCGGTTTGCCCAGCAAATCGGCCAGCGACAGGCTATGGTTATCGGCGAAAACGTTGATGCGAAATTCGAAGCTTCGCGCGAGCGCCTCCTCGCCTTCGAGACAATAGAACTTGAACGTGTCGGCGAGTGGACCTTCGAGTGTAAAGATACGGCTCATGATGCTTTGCCTTCGAACCGATAAACGAACTCGCCGCCTTGCACACCCACCTGGATGGTAGCCAGCGTGCGACCTTCGAGCGTTGCCGTCAGCACTTCGCGGCTGATGCGCGTCAGCAGCGTGTGGTTCAAAATTGCATCGACCATGCGCCCCCCGGATTCGACCGTCCGGCATCGTTCGACTATCAGCGCCGTGGCTTCCTCGGCGCAGGTGAAGCCGATGCGATGGTGGTCCGCCAGGCGCCGCTCGATTCGGCGCAACTGCAGGCCGACAATGCGTGCAAGCATCGCGTCAGTCAGCGGGTAGTACGGCACCACCTGCAGGCGACCGAGCAGCGCGGCCGGAAACACTTCCAGGAGCGGGGCCCTCAACGCATCGGCGAGCGTCTGTGCATCGGGTAGATGAGCCGGGTCGCGGCAGAGCTGCATCACACGCTCCGTGCCCACGTTCGAAGTGAGGATGATGATCGTGTTGCGAAAATCGATGAACCTTCCTTCGCCGTCTTCCATCCAGCCCTTATCGAACACCTGGAAGAAGATCTCGTGCACGTCGCGATGCGCCTTCTCTATCTCGTCGAGCAGCACCACGCTGTACGGCCGCCGCCGCACGGCCTCGGTCAACACGCCACCCTGCCCATAGCCGACGTAACCGGGCGGCGCCCCCTTGAGCGTGGAAACGGTGTGCGCCTCCTGGAACTCGCTCATATTGATCGTGATCACGTTATGCTCGCCACCGTACAGCGTCTCGGCAAGCGCCAGCGCCGTCTCGGTCTTGCCGACTCCCGACGGCACGCACAGGAGGAACACGCCGTGAGGCTTGACGGGATCGTCGAGCCGAGCGCGAGCGATTTGAATGCGCTCGGCGATCGTCTCGACGGCGTGGCGCTGACCGATCACCCGCTCGCCCAGCGTGTCGGCGAGCCCTAGAACGGCATGCATTTCGTTGCTGACCATGCGGCCGAGCGGAATGCCCGTCCAGTCCGCGACGACCGCGGCGATCGCATGCGTGTCGACGGCCGGTAAAACGAGCGGCGCTTCACCCTGCAGCTCGGCAAGTTCGTGCAGCGCAGCCTGAAGCGCCGCCTGCGATTCGGCGCGGGTGTCGCGTGGCTCCTCTCCGGGCGCTCCACTGCCCTGCGCGGCAGAGGCTTTTGCCTCGTCGTGTGCCATCGCCGCTTCCGGTTCCCGAGCGCCGTCACCGGCCAGCACGACGCCTCTTGCAGCGACAATGCGCGCGAGCGCCTCACGCTCGGCCTGCCAGCGCGCATCCAGCTCCGCCAGTGCAGCCGTTTCGCGCTCGATCGAGACAGCGATCGCGGCAAGCGTCCCGGCCTCCCTGAGTCCCAATACGTGCTCGCGTTCGACGAGCGCCTGCTCTACACGCAGACTTTCGATCCGGTGCCGGGCGTACTCGATTGCGGCGGGCACACTGTGCTGGCTGACTGCGACGCGCGCGCAAGCGGTGTCGAGCAGGCTGATCGCCTTGTCGGGCAACTGCCGGGCCGGGATATAGCGTCGCGACAGCGTGACGGCAGCGAGCAGCGCCTCGTCGAGCACCAGCACGCGATGATGCTGTTCCAGCTTCGCGGCGAGTCCTCGCAGCATCGTAAGCGCCGCGCCCTCCTCGGGTTCGGCAACCTGCACGACCTGGAACCGTCGCGTGAGTGCCGGATCTTTCTCGACGTACTGCTTGTATTCCGACCACGTCGTCGCGCCGATCGTGCGCAGGTGGCCGCGTGCGAGCGCGGGCTTCAGCAGGTTGGCCGCATCGCCCGTGCCGGCCGGGCCGCCCGCACCGACCAACGTATGGACCTCGTCGATGAACAGAATGACATTGCGCTCGCCGGACATCGCCTCGTCGATGATGTCTAGAAGCCGGCTTTCGGCTTCGCCCTGGATGCTCGCTCCCGCCGAAAAGAGCCCAAGATCGAGCAGAGAAGCCACGACGTCGCGCAAGGGCGGCGGTACATCCCCGGCCGCGATGCGAAGCGCAAAGCCTTCCGCGACGGCCGTTTTGCCAACGCCGGCCTCGCCCACCAGCAACGGATTGTTCTGTCGCCGCCGCAGCAAAATGTCGACGATTTGGCGGATCTCACCGTCGCGGCCCAGCACAGGATCGAGCTCACCCGCGCGCGCCCGTGCCGTCAGATCGACGGCATAGCGGCCGAGTGCCGTGCCGCCGGCGTGCGGTGCGGACGGTTTGTCCGCGCTCTGGGCGAGTGCCTCCGACAAGCCGGCCACGATCGCTTCGAGCTCGTCGGCGAGCACGTCGGACACGATGCACTCGAACGCCCGCGCGATTCCATAGAGGACGTTGCGCAGCTGTGCGGTCTTGAGGATGCCAAGCAGCAGCACAGCGCCGCGAATGCTCGTGGCATCGTACTTGAGCGTCGCATAGACCCAGGCGCGTTCGACCGCGTCGTCGATATGTGCGGACAAGTCGGAGACCGAACCCGCGCCGCGCGGCAAGCGTTCGAGCGCGGCGGCCAAGCTGCGCTCCACGGCCGCGGCATCGATGTCGAAGCGCTGGAGCACGCGGTGCAGGTCGCACTCTCGATGCTGCAGAATCTGCTGCAACCAGTGTGCGAGCTCTACATAGGGGTTGCCGCGCAAGCGGCAATGCCCGGTCGCCTGCTCCAGCGTGCGGTAGAGAAAGGGGTTCAGTTTCCCGAACAGGGACACACGGCCAATTTCGGACATGACGTTTCGGTTCAAGCAGATTGAGGGAGTGGCGATGCGGGCGGCCTGGACGGGGCATCGGCCGCGGCATCCGAGAGATCGGTCGGAAACGCGCAATCGGTCCGGCGAGAGCGCTCGGCTCGGGCGCGACGCCCATGCACGGAATAATCGAGCACGAGGTCGCGCGCCGGGGCCAAGCCGGTGCGCCGCCCTATCCAACTGTCGAGGCCGAGGCCGTCTCGCCTGCCGAGCGCGAGCGCCGGTACTTCGTCGGCTGCGAGTTCGAGCTGAAGGTCCCAATCGAATTCGATCCCGATGTACTCGCGTACCCAAGCCGCGAGTGCGCGTGCCGCGGTGCTGCCCGGCAGGAAGCGCCGGTATTCGGCGAGCGTGAGCGGGCCGAGAACGATCTTGATGCGGGATTGCGCGTCGCGAACCGCGCTCCCTAGCGCTGACGTGCCGAGTCTGCCGGCCCCCCCCAAGCCGCAACGCTGTTCGCGCGTGAGCGGCAGCCACTGTCCGACGTGCTCCACGATGCGCACGGGAACCCCGAAATAGCGCCGCAGGATCTGCACGAGCCCTTCGGGATTGCGCGTATGGCGCACGAGATGACCCGCGTGGAAGTACTGCGCATGCGGCGCGATCGCATCGTGCGAACGCGGCTTGGGTGCGCACGCCTTGTCCTTCACCCGCGAGGCGCGTCCAATCAGGCTCGCGAGATACGCGTCGAATCGCGCGCGCCGCGGCCGGTCGAGGCTTACGGCCGGTTGCGCATCGGCCCACGCGCGGTAGAACAGCAGGATCAGCCGATGATGGAAGAGATCCGCGAACGCGGCGAAGGTCGGATCGTCGTACTGGGTGGCACGCTCATGCGCGTATTCGCTCAAGTGCAGCGGCAACGGCCCATTGGGCCCGAACAGCCCGAAACCGCGGATCGCGAGAAGGGGACGCTCTCCCCCCTCTCGCACGTGAGCCAGCATGGCTGGCGCGAACGCGAGCGACGGCTCCTCGCCAAGGCGCACCGGTTCGTCCCCCGGTCGTGCCGCTCGACCAAGCGGCGGGCTGCCCGGCGATAGCGCATCGAGCCAACGCAGAGCTTGGAACAGGTCGTGAGCATGCGGTGCGGCGCGCAAGCGCCGCCACCACGCTTCGAGCCGCGCTGCGCCGACGGGTGAGGTAACGGATCGGTCGTTCATACCGCGGGCCGCCTGCCGATGCGCGCCGGCCATTGTGCGAGTGTGCCGCGCTGCACGCTACGCAGCACGCATTCGGCGAACGAGTTGATCGAAACATGCCGTGCAAAAAACTGTTCCAGGACGGCACCGAGCAGATAAGGGCTCTCCCCGGAAAATGCGCGATCGTCGACGGTCAGCTCGACTTGCACGCCACGCCCGAACATGACGGGCCCCGCGCCCGGCAGGCGGCGCACGACGGGCGTGAAGGCGACCCGACGCAAACCATCGATCTGCCTGCGCATGGCGGCGTCCGCCGGATCTGCGTGTAATTCGAGCAGTTCGCGCAGTCGGTGCGCGCCCTCTTCGTCGTCGAGGTCCGTCAACGCCTGCCGCGCAAGGCCCAGGTGGCTGATGAGCCGCCATGCGCTTTGCTCGTCGCCCACCGGAGCGCGCGGACGAGACGGGCCTCGCAATACGACGACCTGCCCGACGGGGGCGGCAACACGCAACGTGAACGTCGTGCCCTCCCCCGGCGGCAGCAGCAATGCCAAGTCGCGGTTGGTGCAGAGCGTGTCGACGGAAAGGTAGCGCAGCGTCTCGTCGAACGGCGCACATTGCGTGTCCACGAGCGAAACGTACATTTCACTGCCGAAATACTCGCTGCGTGCGCGCTGTCGCGACGACAGCAGCCGCGGTTCTCGCCGCGTCGTGAAGTACGCGCCGAAGTTGCCGTCGTCGCGGCCGTGGGTCGAATGGAAGGGGCGAAATTCGCGGGCCTGGTCAGGCTCGCCCGACTCGCCCACGAGCCGCTCGACGGCATAGACCTCATAATCGAGCGGGCGGCTGCGGTCCACGACCACGTGATGCTCGCGGGCACCAAGCGTAACGGGAAGCCTATCGCCGCGTCGCGCAAACAAGTTCACGGCGGGCGTGCAGTGCAGTGCCAGATGGCGCGTATCGACGGCGTTCTCCAGCGCCGCATCATGCTGGTCGAAGAGCAGGATCAACTCGAATTCTTCGCCACTCGCCTTCGCGAGCGCAGGCCGTAAGCCATCGACGCTAAAAAAGAGAAAGCGCGCCGGAAACGCGAAATACTCGCGCAGTAGACGGTAGCCGTGAAAGCTGCGGCCGTCATCGGGCAACAGCGCTTCGTCGGCGGCAAAGCCGCGCTGCTCGACGGCACCGGCATCCAGGACGTGTTGCCAGCGCGGCGGACTGGCGCCGTCCTGGCACATCGCCCCGATCATATGGGTGCTCACCAACTCCAGCAGCTGGAGCGCATCGCGCTCGGGACCTGCAAGATGGAACGTCAGCCGCTCGATCGGCAGATCCGCGAGACGCGTTGCCCCGTGTGCCTTGAGCCGGATCCGCAGCGCACCGCGCACGGCTCGGCGCAGCGCGGGACCGGCCAGCGGCAGGTCTGCCGGCGCACCCGTCAGCGCCGCACGCGTGAGTTCGAGCGGCCACAGCGTCACCTCGTGTGCGGTGCGAAACTCGCAAGCGGTTTGTGCGCCGTCGGCCAGCTTCGACTGCAAAGCGGTGCCGGCCGGCAACCGGTAGCCCTGCGCGAGCGTGCCTTCGTTCATGAGCGGTGGAAATTGCACGACGGCCATGGCCGGCAGCGGCGCGGCGTAGCCCGGATAGACGGCGTCGAGCAGTCCTTGCGTGAAGCGCGGAAACTCAGCGTCGAGCTTCATCTGCACGCGCGCGGTCAGAAAGCTGAAGCCTTCGAGCAGGCGCTCGACGTAAGGGTCCGGCGGCCCCGCTTCGTCCAGGCGCAAACGTGCGGCAACCTTGGGAAACTGCGTCGCGAATTCAGCCCCGAGCTCGCGCAGATACGCGAGTTCGCGGTTGTAGTAATCGAGAAGTCGAGTGTCCATGTGTGCGTGCGTCAATCGGATCCTGCCGACTTCAAGGACACCGCGCCGGTCTCCAGGTCGAGATCCGAGCGAAGCACGAGCTCGACCGGATACGGCAAGAGCCATAACGTGCCCTTGATTTCAAACGCCAGCACGTTCGGGCGGTGCGCGTCGAGCGCGTCGTCGGCCATGCTACGAACCTCGACGCTCTCGGGCAGGATGCGCGGCTCGAAGCGCAGGATCGCGTCGCGAATCGACTGCTCCAGCGCCAAGCGCTCGAGTCCCGATACCGGCCTGCCCGCGAGCGGCCGCATGCCGTAATTGAGGACCGATGCGCGAGCCTGCTCATACGAGGACCAGTCGATCGAACCACCCTCTGCGTTGGCCGTGTTGAGCAGCCATGACAAGTCGCGCAAAACCGCTGTGCGCAGGCGTTCGTCGTCGACGAGCTGCGTGTCGGCGGTCTCCGTGCGACGCTGTGGCTCGATGTCGGTCAGCCGGTCGAGCAGCGCCGGCTGAAGACGGTCGCGTGCCTTGAGGGTGGTGCGCTCTGTCGGCGCGGCGGTGCCGCGCGAAAGCGTGGGTTCCATGCGATCGCCGCGCACCGTCATGCCATTTCGGCGTTCTTCTTGATGTCCCACGCAGCGGATACCTCGGCGCCCTTGCTGCCGTCGTTCTGCTGCTGCCAGTACTGCTTCTTGACCTGGGCGGCCTGGAAGCCGTAGTGCATGAGTAGGCGCTCGGACGCATCGCTCGGGTCGGAGCCGGCGACCTGCGCCACCGTCACAAGCACCTCCTTGAGCGTCACGCGCATGAACTCGATCTTCTTGCCCCCCGACTTGCAGGCAGAGATCACGACGGAGGGCAGGTGCGCTCCCGTCACGCATTTCTGAAGAATTGCGGCCGTGCCTTTGTCCATGTAGGCCACCACGACCAGGTCGTTGAACCGGGCCGTCCCCGCGTTGCCGCCGCTGCCGCTCGCCATCGCGCCCGGCTGGCTCGCGCCCCAGGAGAACGATTGAATGTCGGTCCAGCCCGTGTGCTGATCGTCTTCAGATTCGCCGGTGACGCTATCCACCTGCATAAACAGTCTTACGCCCATTGATGGCTCCTTGAATGTGAGTGGGAGTCGAAATTCGAAGGCTGGGAATCGCGATTCAAGCGCCGGCCGACTTTGCCGACGGCAGCTTCGAAACCAGCCGCAGCGAAACCGTGAGCCCTTCGAGCTGGTAGTGCGGCCGCAAGAAGAACTTCGAGGTGTAGTAGCCCGGGTTGTCCTCGACTTCTTCGACGACGACCTGCGCGGCCGCGAGCGGCTTGCGTGCCTTGGTGAGTTGCGACGAGTTGATCGGATCACCATCGACATAGTTCATGATCCAATCGTTGAGCCAGCGCTGCATGTCGGCGCGCTCCTGGAACGAGCCGATCTTGTCGCGCACGATGCACTTCAGGTAGTGCGCGAATCGGCAGCACGCGAAGAGGTACGGCAGGCGTCCCGACAAGCGCGCGTTGGCCGTTGCGTCCGGGTCGTGATATTCGGCCGGCTCCAATATCGACTGCGCGCCGATGAATGCCGCGAAGTCCGAATTCTTGCGATGCACAAGCGGCATGAAGCCATTCTTGGCCAGTTCGGCCTCGCGCCGGTCGCTGATCGCGATTTCAGTCGGGCATTTCAGATCGACCCCGCCGTCGTCGGTCGGAAACGCGTGGCAAGGCAACCCTTCGACCGCGCCGCCCGATTCGATCCCGCGGATCGAAGAACACCAGCCATAGAGCTTGAACGAGCGGTTGATGTTGGCCGCCATCGCATAGGCCGAATTCGCCCATGTGTAGCGATCATGGTTCGCCGCTTCGGTGTCCTCTTCGAAATCGAATTCATCGACGGGATTCGTGCGCGCACCGTACGGCAGACGCGCGAGAAAGCGCGGCATCGCGAGCCCGAGGTAACGGGAATCATCCGAGGCGCGCAGGCTGCGCCAGGCTGCGTACTCCGTGTTCTGAAAGATCTTCGTGAGGTCGCGCGGATTGGCGAGCTCCTGCCATGAGTCCATCTGCATCAGCGCCGGCGCGGCGCCGCCGATAAACGGCGCGTGCGCGGCGGCAGCGATCTTCGAAAGCTCGCCGAGCATCTCCACGTCCGGCGGGCTGTGATCGAAATAGAAATCGCCAACGAGGCACCCGAACGGCTCGCCGCCGAATTGCCCATATTCCTCTTCGTACACCTTACGGAAGATCGGGCTCTGATCCCAGCCAACGCCCTTATGGCGCTTGAGCGTACGGGCCACTTCCGTCTTCGAGATCGGCAACACCTTGATCTTCAGCAGCTCGTCGGTCTCCGTTCCGTTGACGAGGTAATGTAGCCCGCGCCACGCACCTTCCAGCGCTTGAAAGTCGCGATGGTGAAGAATCTCGTTGATCTGCTCGCTGAGCTTGCGATCGATTTCGGCAATGATTTGCTTGAGCGTTCCGTACGCGTCGCCCGTCGTGACGACCGTATTCTCCAGCGCCTGTTGCGCGAGCGTACGCACGGCCCGCTCGACGGACTCGCGCGCCTGCTCGGTCTTCGGCTTGAACTCCTTGCGCAACAGCGCGGCGAATTCGTCGTGCGCCAAGGCGGGGGTAGCCGAAAGCGTGGTGGTGGGCGTGGCGAAAACTGTCTTATTCATGGTCTCCCTCCTGCGCCTGCGCGGCGACCGCGACACCGCTCTCGTCCCGCGCGGGTTGCCCATTGACCAACGACCGCAGCAACGCCGGGTCGCCGATGGCCCGCTCGATCAGTTGCTCCGCGCCCTGTTTGCCGTCCATGTACGACAGCAGATTCGACAACTCGGTGCGCGCTTCGAGCAGACGGCGCAATGCGTCGACGTTGCGGGCGATCGCACCTGGCGTAAAGTCGTCCATGCGCTCGAACGTGATGTCGACGTTGAGCATCCCCTCCCCCGTCAGCGTATTGGGCACTTGCATGGCCACGCGCGGTGCGATCGACTTCAACCGCTCGTCGAAGTTGTCGATGTCCACTTCGAGAAACTTGCGTTCGGCAAGATCCGGCAGCGGCTCGCGACGCTTGCCCGCCAGATCGGCCATGACGCCCATCACGAACGGCAATTGCACCTTTCGTTCGGCGCCATAGGCCTCGACGTCGTATTCGATTTGCACACGTGGTGCGCGATTGCGCGCGATGAACTTCTGGCCGCTGGCCTGCGATTTTGATTTCGTCATTCCGGTGCTCCTGTTTCGTTCGCTGAGATCGACATTGATGACCATGCCGCCGGTGAGTGCCGGCGGCCGCTATTCCGCCCGCCGAAGTCCACCCAGCGCATCGAGTTGAGACAGGCTGTCGGGCACGAGATCGCGGATGATTTCGTAGAAGTCGAGACCGAGCAGCCGCTGCGCACGGCGCAATAAAAGCGGCGCCGGGTGACTCGGCTCGTACACTTCGAAGTAACGGCACATTTTTTCGAGCCCGACGCGTACATCGTCGCGGCTCGCCAACTCCGCATCGCGCCAGTCGAACCGCTCGGTCGAGCACGACGCGGCGCCGTCCGAACCGGGGTCCTCGGCGACGGCGGGGCCCGGCACGTCCGATTCGTTCGGAGGCGGACGCAACACATCCCTCCTGATCCGCAGGAGCGCTTTTTCGAAATCGCTTCGCTCGAACGCCCATTCGCTGCCAAGCTTTTCCGCCACTTTCCCGCGGAGCGTTTCGAGCGCATCGAGCGCGTCGAGCGCAGCCTGCAAGGCCGATCGGGGCTCGGCCTGCGCTTGCTGCAATTCACCCCGTAGGCGTTCGGCGCCGCCCGGATAGTGCTCGACACTCGTCGCAACGCCGTCGAGTACACGCTCCGCGTCTCGCACGCTAAGATCGCCGAAGCCGCCCGTGACGAGCGCTTGCCGCCGAGCCGCATTGGCGCAGCCGTCCGGCCCCGCAATCTCGGAGAGCGCGTTGATCCGCGCCACCGGGTCGGGTTCTCCTTCATCGTCGAGTAGCGGATACACCGTGTCCCAATGGCGGTCCGTGAGATCGTTGACGATGCGCACGCCGGCGGCATAGCCCGCGATGCCGCGCAGTTCGGTCCAACTGCGGGTCAGCAACGCTGCCACACGCAGGTCCTTCGTTCGTGCGAAGAGCGAGCTCGCGAGCCGCTCCACTGCGAGCCAATCGGGCTCTTCAGCCGCGATAATCGTGTCGCCGAACTGCTGTTCGGGCCGGCCCGTCGCGAGTTGCTGAAGCCTCAAATAGTCGGCGTCGTACTCGAGGTTCGGGCCGCAAGGTGCGTCCGCCGAAATATCGGCAAGCAGCGCGTCAATCTGTTCCGGGGAAAGCATGGGGCATCCTATCGATCGGTCAATGAGACTTTCGTTAATTCGAACGCGCAAACGACCGCTCAATCGAACGTGAAATCGAGGTCGATGGGTTTTCCGATCGCATCGATTGCGACCCTGCGCTGCAGCGGCCGCAGGTTGCCGTTACGAATTTCGATCTCGTGCGCCCCTGGCGCGAGCGAAAGCACTCGCAGCGGTGGGCTGACTCCGCGTTTGATGCCATCGACGTAGACTTCGCCCCACGGCTTGACCTTGATGCGCACGCGCGCTGTTTCGACCGGTTTCGGCACCGCAGGCGGTACCTCGGCGACAGCAACAGCCGATACGGCGATAGCGGACGCCGCGGCCGATGGCGTGGCTGACGCAGCACGCGTTGGCGCGATGGCGACCACCGATTCCGAACCCTCGAGACTCGCAGCCGGCACGCCCGCCGACGATGCCTCGGCAATGCCATCGGCGATCGAGCGCTGAACGGGGCCCGTCTGAGCGGCCGCCGTCGGTACGCTGGCCATGGCTGCCGGAGTCGGCGCCGGCTCGGACGCCCGCGGCGTCACAGGCGCAACCGCGACCGTGGCACTAGCGACGGGCACAGGCGCCTGGCGCGCTGGCGCGACAGCCGGAGGCGCACCCGTGTTGCGCGCGACCGTCGACGGTGCAGCCGGCGCGCGTGTTCTCTGTCCGCCGGACACGATCATCGCAATGGCGGCCACGAGCAGCAGGGCCAACGCGCCCGCGCCATAGAGCGTGATCCGTTTGCGTGGCAAGCGGCGGCTGCCGGCCACGCGTTGCCGATCGTCCGCGGATGCGTCGGCAGCGCTCGCATCGCGCGCGACACGGGGTGGCTCGATCTGCACCGTTCGATTCGCGGCGGTCGAGCCCTCCCCGAGATCGGCCGGCTCCTGTTCCTGTGCCGGCCGATTCGTTCCGGGAACCCGAACCGTGAGCTCGTCGCCCGGTATGGGCGCTATCGTGGGATGCGCGTCGGGCGGCTGTGCCTCTGGGACGACCCCGAGCGAGGGGCCTGCGGCACGGCCGTCGTCTTCGTGCTGGCTCGTCCCATGTGGCGCCTGCTCGAAGCCGTCTATGCCGAGTTCGTTGGCAAAAACGGCGATCGACTCGGGCCGATCCGAAATGCGCAGTTGCAACGCGTGATCGATCGCGGTGAGAAACCGCCGGCTGTATTGCTCGCGATCCGGCATCGCACGGGTCGCCAGCGGTTGGTATTTGTCCTCGATGCTGCGCACGACGGCAGGTGGCGGAAGCTCACCCGTGATCGCGGCGTGGATGACCGCACCGAGTCCGTAGATGTCGGTCCAGGGGCCCTGCGTGAATACCGGGTCATCGGTATATTGTTCGATCGGCGCGTATCCGGGCTTGAGCATCACGGCGCGATCGTCGACGAGATCGCCGATCGACCTGCGGGCCGCACCGAAATCGAGCAATACGGGTGTGCCGTCGGTCCTGATGAGAATGTTGTCGAGCGAAATATCCCGGTGAAAGCATTGAGCGCGATGCAGCGTATCGAGCGCACCCAGCACGCCGTCGAGGATCTCATGCAATTTCGCTTCGCCAAAGCGCGCGCCGCTGTCCACGCTTTGCTTCAGCGTCCACCCTTCGTAAAACGGCATCGCCATATAGGCCGTTCCGTGCGCTTCCCAAAAATGCAGGACCTTGACGAGTCCGGGGTGATCGAACTGCGCAAGTAGCCGCGCTTCGTTGACGAACGCTGCCCGCCCGGCGTCGAACGCCTGCACGAACCGCTCCGAACGCAAGCTGACGGTATGGTCGCCACCACGCGTCGCAAGCATCGACGGCATATACTCCTGGATCGCGACGACGCGTTGTAACGCGCGATCGAACGCGCGATAGACGATGCCGAAACCGCCGACACCGAGCACGGCATCGAGTTGGAGCTCCCCGAGCCGATGCCCGATCGGCAGCGGGCGTACGCGCGTATCCTCCTAACCGGGACGCCGAGCGGTATCGAAGTCGTGCGGCCGGCGCATGTTGTCCTTGGATAGCTGTTCCATCATCTGCAACCTCTGCGATACATTGCCGCACCGAGCTGCGCGCGGACCTGAGTACGTTCCTGGATGCGGCGTCAAGACTCGCGGCTTTGCTGCGCGCCGAACAACCGCACGAACAGCGCGTCGTTTGGCGCGCCAGTGTGTGCGCAGGCTGAAAGCGGCGCTGCGCCGGCCTCGCCGGTCCACCAAAAGCTCGTCGCGCCGTACGCGTCGAAG
>CBJMQH010000050.1:0-15732 GCA_966431825.1 uncultured Trinickia sp. | reverse complement strand
CGGGCAAACGGCCACCGGCGTGCCGGCCACCGCTTCCGCCCCCGAAGCGGGCGGTGCGAGCGAACCGAACGCGATCGGCACGACGCAAAAAGCCGCGCAACCCGTGCGCACCGAAGCAGAAAACGCGGTCGTGCAACGCGAGCATGCCCCGCTCTTCAACCGCAAGCTGACACTCGACTGGGGCATCAGCGACACCTACTACGATCGGCGCCAGCTGCAACTGTCGGGCTTCCTCGCGCTCGATGCGATCTTCCTCGGCAACATCAACCTGGGCGAAACGAAATCGCACCAGGTGATGGCCGATCTCGACACGCGCTATGGAATCACGGACCGGATCAGCGTCGATGTCGACGTGCCGTACATCTATCGGCACAGCAACTTCATCATAGGGGGCGCAGGCGGTGCGGCGAGTTCGATGTCCGATGCGTCGGGCAACGCCAGCGCATTGGGCGACGTCAACTTCGGCATCTACTACCAGCTCGTGAAGGAGAGCGGCAACTGGCCCGACATCGTCGGCAGCCTGCGCGTGAAAGCGCCCACCGGCACTTCGCCGTTCGGGATCAAGCTCGTGCAGGTCGATCCGAACAATACGAGCCTCGTGGCCCCGAGCAAGCTGCCGACCGGCACCGGCTTCTGGAACGTCACGGCGGGCCTGTCGGTGCTGAAGACCTACGACCCGGTCGTGCTGTTCGGCAGCCTTTCCTATACGTACAACGTTGCGCGCTCGTTCTCGGACATCTCGTCCGTGGAAGGGCAGGCGCAGCCGGCGCGCGTGAAGCTCGGCGACATCATTCAGTGGGGGGCGGGGCTTGCCGTCGCGTTCTCGGAGAAGGACTCGGCAAGCGCCGCCTTCACGATGGCCTTTCAACCGCAAAGCAAGACACAGGCGCCTGGCCAAGGGTGGCAGAAGGTGCCGGGCAGCGAGACGGTCGCGGCCGCGATGAACTTTGGCATCAATCACGTGGTGAACAAGCATCTCACGATCAACGGATCGGTCTCGATCGGACTCACGCCCGATGCACCGAATTTCGTGGTCGGCGTGCGGTTCCCCTATACCTTCTGATATCGAACACGGCGAGGGCATCGTGCGTGAAACCTCTCATCTGACCTCGATCGGTCCGTGCTCCGCAGGCACTCATCTCTCCCTTGCCCATGCGCGAGAGCCCGACGGCACCGTCGCACCCTGCGAGCGATCGCTTGTCTATCTGTCGCGGATGCCCGACGAAACGCTGGCTGCCCACTTGCACAACCGCGGATGGCGAATCCATTGCGCGCGCTCGGCAAACGACGCGGCGCGACTGTTGCGCCCCGATACCGCGTTCGTCGGGCTCGTCGATATCACGCGGTTCCCGGCCAAGGACCTCGGTGCACTGGAAGCCTGCCTGCGGCAGCCGCAGGTCGGCTGGATCGCGTTGACGAGCCGCGAGCGGCTTGACGAACCCGACGTGCGGCGGCTCATCCGCAGCTACTGCTTCGACTACGTGCTGCTGCCGGCCACGCCGAGCGCGATCGACTATCTCGTCGGTCACGCGTACGGCATGATCACGCTGACCGAAGTCGATGCGACGGCCGGCATCGCGTACACGAGCGAAGACGAAATGGTCGGCACGTGCGAGGCGATGCAGCTGCTCTTCAGGACGATCCGCAAGGTGGCCAATACCGATGCGGCCGTGTTTATCGCCGGCGAATCGGGCACGGGCAAGGAGCTGACGGCCGTCGCGATCCACGAACGCTCCCCGCGAAAACGGCAACCGTTCATCGCGATCAATTGTGGCGCCATCCCGCACCATCTGCTGCAGTCCGAACTATTCGGCTATGAACGCGGCGCGTTCACCGGCGCGAACCAGCGCAAGATCGGCCGTGTCGAAGCCGCACACGGCGGCACGTTGTTTCTCGACGAAATCGGCGATCTGCCGCTCGAAAGCCAGGCAAGCCTGCTGCGCTTTCTTCAGGAAGGCAAGATCGAGCGACTGGGAGGACGCGAATCGATCACGGTGGACGTGCGCGTGATTTCGGCGACCCATGTCGATCTCGAATCCGCCATGCGCGAGGGGCGCTTCCGCACCGACCTGTTTCACCGGCTCTGCGTACTGCGGATCGACGAGCCGCCGTTGCGCGCGCGCGGTCGCGACATCGAGATTCTCGCGCACCATATGCTGCAAAAGTTCCGCACGGACAGCGCGCGGCGCGTTCGCGGTTTCGCACCGTCGGCGATCGAGGCGATGCATGAGTATGCGTGGCCCGGCAACGTGCGCGAACTCATCAACCGCGTGCGTCGCGCGATCGTCATGGCCGAAGGCAAACTCATCACGGCCGACGATCTCGATCTCGCGCAGTACACGAGCCAGGACACGATGACGCTCGCGCAGGCCCGCGAAGCGGCGGAAAAGCGCGCGATCGAAGCGGCGCTGCTGCGACACCGCCACCGGCTCAACGAGGCGGCGACCGACCTCGGCATCTCGCGGGTCACGCTCTACCGTCTGATGGGCACACATGGGCTGCGGGATCCGTCTGCGTCGGAAGGCGAACGTGCGGGCGCAGCATCGCGCGACGGTCAGGGCGCCGCGCAGCACGAGTCCGGGAGCGAATGAGCGCTCGCGTAGAATCGGGGGCATCGCGACTTTTTCGGACCGAAATCCGCATGACGACGTTGACCCTGATAGTTGCCCGCGCCCGCAATGGCGTGATCGGCCGAGACAACCGCCTGCCCTGGCACCTGCCCGAAGACCTCGCTTTTTTCAAGCGCGCGACGATGGGCGCGCCGATCATCATGGGCCGCAAAACGCACGAATCGATCGGCAGGCCATTGCCCGGCCGCCGCAACATCGTCGTCACACGCGACGCCACGCGCCAGTTCGAAGGCTGCGAAACCGCGACCAGCATCGACGCCGCCCTCGCGCTCGCCGGACGCGACGGCGCGCCGGAAGCGTTCCTTATCGGCGGCACCGAACTTTACGCGCAGGCGAGCGCATTCGCCGACAAGCTCGTCATCACGGAAATCGATGAGGACTTCGAAGGAGATGCGACGTTTCCTGCGCCGGATCCGGCTCATTGGGAGCCGGTGTCGCGCGAGCCGCTGCGCAGCGAAGGCGATCGTCCGTTCGATTACGCGCGCGTGGTATATCGTCGCAAGCAGCTCGCCGGCTGAAGAGCCGGTTGCCACGGCACACACGCGCTTTTCGCCGCGCCGTGTGTGCTTCGTGCCTTGTCGATCCCGCCCGCGGCTTCCCGCCCGGCTCCGCGGCTCCCCCGCTCCTATTGGCCGGCGATCGTCATCCGTTCGATCAGTACCGAACCCGTACGCTTGGTACCACGAACGATCGTATCGGCACCGATGGCGACGATATTCTTGAACATTTCCTGCAGCGTGCTGGCGACGGTGATCTCTTCCACCGGATACTGGATCTTGCCGTTCTCCACCCAGAACCCGGAGGCCCCGCGCGAGTAGTCGCCGGTCACGTAGTTGACGCCCTGCCCCATGAGTTCGGTCAGCAAGAGGCCCGTGCCGAGCTTCTTGAGCATGGCCTCGAAGTCGTCATCGGCCTGCGTCTGCGTGCTTTGCAGCGACAGGTTGTGGGAGCCGCCCGCGTTGCCGGTGGTGCGCATGCCGAGCTTGCGTGCCGAGTACGTGGACAGGAAATAGCCCTGGACCACGCCGTCCTTCACGACGTCGCGCGCGCACGTGCGCACACCTTCTTCGTCGAACGGTGCGCTACCCATCCCGCGCGTCACGTGCGGATCTTCGACGACCTGAACGTGCGGCGAAAACACGGCCTTGCCGAGGGTGTCTACGAGAAAAGTCGTCTTGCGATACAGCGCGCCGCCGCTCGTCGCCTGCACGAACGCACCGAGCAGGCCGGCCGCGAGCGGTGCTTCGAACAGGACCGGCACCTTGCGTGTGTCGAGGCGGCGCGCGCCGAGCCGCGCGAGGGCGCGCTCGGCGGCATAGCGGCCGACGGCCTCTGGCGCGGCGAGTTCGGCCGCGTCGCGCTTCGACGAATACCAGTCGTCACGCTGCATATGACGGCCGCTGCCGGCGATCGGCGCGCACGACACGTAGTGCCGCGAGTAAGGGTAGCCGGCCAGGAAACCGCGCGTCGTCGCCAGCACGAACTGCGAATGCTGGGCCGAGACGCTCGCGCCTTCCGAATTCCGGATCCGGCTGTCTGTGGCAAAAGCCGCGTCCTCGGCACGCCGGGCGATCTCGACCGCTTCGTCGGCGGTGAGGTTCCAGGGGTGATAGAGGTCGAGATCACGTGGCGCCGTCTCCAGCAACTCCGCTTCGGCCAGGCCCGCGCAGTCGTCTTCTGCGGTAAAGCGCGCGATGTTGTAGGCCGCGGCGACCGTGTCGCGCAGCGCTTCTTTGGAGAAGTCCGAGGTGCTCGCGTTGCCGCGCTTCGATCCGATGAAGACGGTCACGCCGACCATCTTGTCGCGGTTGTGCTCGATCGTTTCCACTTCACCGCGCCGGACGGAGACCGAGAGGCCGTCGCCTTCCGAAATTTCGGTTGCTGCGTCGGTCGCACCGAGCGATTTCGCGTGGCGGAGGATGTCCGACGCGATCTCTTTCAATTGGTCCTGTGTATGCGGGAAAAAGCGCTGCGAGGTTTCGGTGTTCGCTGCCATCGTAATATGCCGTCCGGTGTTGGGCTTGTGCGTCGGTATTGGGTCGCGCCCGACGCTTCGCGCATCGGCGCGAGGGGCTCCTCGGCCGGCGCGTGCGTCGGTTTTACCCCGCGATCATAGCAAGGACGGCGGCAGGGCACGCGCTACAATATCGGCATGACACGCAAAACCCGCATTCAACCGATGGGCCCCGACACGGCGGCCGAAGAAGATTCCGGCTACGACCGCCCGAGCAAATCGCAGCTCAAACGCGAAATGCATGCGCTGCAAACGCTGGGCGTCGCGCTCGTGGAACTGCCGAAAGACGCGCTCAAGCGCATGCCGATGCCCGAAGATCTGGCCGATGCCGTCGCCGAGGCGCGGCGTATCACCGATCACGAAGGCAAGCGCCGGCAAGTGCAGTACATCGGGCGCGTGATGCGTTCGCTGACGGAAGACGAGATCGCCGCGCTGCGTACGGCGCTCGACACCTACCGTGGCGTGAACAAGTCCGAGACCGCACGGCTGCATTGGATCGAACAAACACGCGAGCGCCTGCTGGCGGACGACGCGGCATTGACCGAATTCATCCGCACCCATCCGAGCGCCGATGCCCAGACGGGCCGCACGCTGATCCGCAATGCGCGCAAGGAAGCGCAGCAAGGCAAGCCGCCGCGCTATTTCCGCGAGCTGTTCCAATGGATCAAGACGGCGAGCGGCACGCCTCACGACGGGCCCGACGGTGCAGAGGGTGACGAGGAAGAAGACGCTGACCAAGCCTAGCCGCAGCCATCCGGACGAGATCGTGATCGGCCTGGTGTCGATCAGCGATCGCGCGACGAGCGGCGTCTACGAGGACAAGGGCATCCCGGCGCTGCGGCAATGGCTCGGCAAGGCACTGGCGTCGCCGTGGCGCTGCGAGACGCGCCTTGTTGCCGACGAGGCCGATACGATTTCGGCGACGCTCATCGAGCTCGTCGATACCCTCGGCTGCGACCTCGTGCTGACGACGGGCGGTACGGGCCCGTCGCGCCGCGACGTGACGCCTGAGGCCACGCTGGCTGTGGCGACGAAGGAGATGCCCGGCTTCGGCGAACAGATGCGCCAGATCAGCCTGCAGTTCGTGCCGACTGCGATCCTGTCACGCCAGGTCGCTGTGATTCGGGAGACATCGGATCATGCGGCGCTGATCGTCAATCTACCGGGGCAGCCGAAGTCGATCGAAGAAACGCTCGAAGGGTTGCGCGACGATGCCGGCACCGTGAAGGTGCCCGGCATTTTCGCCGCGATCCCCTATTGCATCGATCTGATCGGCGGCCCGTACGTCACGACGCAGGATGCAGTCGTGGCCGCTTTCCGCCCGAAGAGCGCACGGCGCGCACCGCCCGCCTGAACCGGGACGTACCGGGCCGCACGGCTGGCCGCCTCAGTTGCCTTCGACGGCAGCGCTCGGGGACGCGACGAGGAAGTGTGCGCGGTAGTACTTGAGCTCCTCGATCGACTCATGGATATCGGCGAGCGCGGTGTGCATCGCGCGCTTCTGGAAGCCCTTGTAGACGGCCGGCTGCCAGCGGCGGCAAAGCTCTTTCAGCGTGCTGACATCGAGATTGCGGTAATGGAAAAAGCGCTCGAGCTCCGGCATCCAGCGCGCCATGAACCGGCGATCCTGGCAGATCGAGTTGCCGCACATCGGCGATTTGCCCGGCGGCACGTAATTGCCGAGGAAGGCACGAATCTGCTCGGTCGCTTCGGCTTCGGACACGGTCGACGCGCGAACGCGGTCGATGAGGCCCGATCGCCCGTGCGTGTTCTTGTTCCAATCGTCCATCTTGTCGAGCGTTTCGTCGCTCTGGTGGATCGCGAGTACGGGGCCCTCGACGATCTTGTCGAGCGTCGAGTTCGTCACGACGACGGCGATTTCGATGATGCGGTCGGTATCGGGCTCGAGCCCCGTCATTTCCATGTCGAGCCAGACGAGGTTCATCTCGCTGCGGGCAAGCGTCGGCTCGGCGACGGTTTCGAGGAAGTCAGTCATGAAGGCAAATCCAGGTAGTGAAGCGCGAAGGCGCCGAAACTCTATAATTCTCGCATAGATAAAACGGACCCCATCGATGCCATCTCTTTACTTCACGGTGTTGTTCGCGATCGCTGTCGTGGCCATGGTCGGCACGAAGCTGTGGCTCGCGTCGCGCCAGATCCGGTTCGTCAGCAAGCACCGCCATGCAGTGCCGCTGCAATTCGCGGAAAAAATTCCGCTTGCGGCCCACCAACGTGCGGCCGATTACACGGTTGCCCGCACGCGCCTCACGATGCTCGACGTCGTCGTCAGTGCCGCCGTGTTGATCGTCCTCACGCTGCTCGGCGGCGTACAGATGCTCGACCTGGCCATCACCGGGTGGCTCGGCCGCGGCTACGTCGGCCAGATCGCCCTCGTGGCCGCGGTGATTGCGATCACGGGTGCAATCGATCTGCCCTTCGACTATTACAGGCAGTTCGTCGTCGAAGCGCGCTTCGGCTTCAACCGCATGACGCGGGCGCTGTTCTTTGCCGACCTCGCGAAAGGCACGGCGCTCGGCGTCGCGCTCGGGCTGCCGCTGCTTTTCGTCGTGCTCTGGCTGATGGCGCGCGCGGGAAGCCTCTGGTGGTTCTGGGCATGGGTTGTTACGGTCTGCTACCAATTTGTGGTCTCGATTCTCGCGCCGACGGTGATCGCGCCGCTGTTCAACAAGTTCGAGCCGCTGCGCGACGAAGCGCTCGCCAGCAGGATTCAGGCGCTGATGAAGCGCTGCGGCTTTGCGGCCAAAGGGCTGTTCGTCATGGACGGGAGCCGCCGTTCGGCCCATGGCAACGCCTATTTCACAGGCTTCGGCGCGTCCAAGCGCATCGTGTTCTTCGATACGCTGCTCGAGCGCTTGAGCGGCAACGAGATCGAGGCCGTGCTCGCGCACGAACTGGGGCACTTCAAGCGTCGTCATGTGCTCAAGACGCTCGCCATCATGTCCGCCCTGAGCCTCGTCATGTTCGCGCTGCTCGGCTGGCTGGCGCAGTGCACGTGGTTCTACGAAGGCCTCGGCGTGCGTCCGTCGATGACCGGCAACAACAACGGTCTCGCGCTGATCCTGTTCCTGCTGGCACTGCCCGTTTTCATGTTCTTCCTGACGCCCGTGGGCACCCTGACCTCGCGCAAACACGAGTTCGAAGCCGATGCGTTCGCCGCCAGCCAAACCGACGCGAACGAGCTCGTGAGCGCACTCGTGAAGCTCTACGAGGACAACGCGTCGACGCTCACGCCCGATCCCGTCTACACGGTCTTCTATTACTCGCATCCGCCGGCGTCGCAGCGGATCGACCGGCTCATGCGGCACGCCGCATGACGCGCCGCCCCGCCAAGGCCGACAAGGCGGCCGATCGTAGCGGCGCCCGTACGGGTCTCGTCATAGCCTCGCACGGGCGGCACTATCTCGTCTCGCCGGAAGACGAGCCGGGCAAGCCGCTGCAGTGCTTCCCGCGGGGCAAGCGCAGCGAGGTGGCGGTCGGCGACCGCGTCCGTTACGAACCCACGTCGGCCGATCAGGGCGTGATCGTGGAGATCGCCGAGCGTCGCAACCTGCTGTACCGCTCGGATCAGTTCAAATCGAAGCTCTTTGCGGCGAATCTCGATCAGTTGCTGATCGTGCTCGCCGCCGAGCCGTACTTCAGCGAGGACCTGCTTGGACGGGCACTCGTGGCCGCCGAGGCCAACGGCTTGAAGCCGCTGATTCTGCTCAACAAGACGGACGTCGCGCACGCCCTGCCTGCGGCGCGCGAGCGGTTGACGCCCTATCGCGCGCTCGGCTATGACGTACTGGAACTGTCGATCAAGGCCAACCCGCAAGAGGCGCACGAAATCCTCGATGCGCAGCTGGCCGGTCACGCCACGCTGCTGCTGGGCCAGTCGGGCATGGGCAAGTCGACGCTCGTCAATTTGCTTGTACCCGATGCCGAAGCGGCAACGCGCGAGATATCGACGGCACTGAACAGCGGCCGGCACACGACCACGTTCACGCGGCTGTATCGCCTGCCTGCCGGGGGGGCGCTGATCGATTCACCGGGTTTCCAGGAGTTCGGTCTCTATCATCTGACCGAAGGCCAGCTCGAACGCGCATTTCCCGAGTTTCGTCCGTTGTTGGCGGATTGCCGGTTCTACAATTGCCATCATCTGCACGAACCCGGCTGCGCGATTCTCGCGGCGCTGGAGGACGGACGCGTCGCGCGGACGCGGCACGCGTTGTATAAGCAGCTTGTACACGAGGCGAGTCAGGTGGTGCGCTGACGGGAGGCGCGATGGTGAGGTTGATGCATGCACCGAACGTGATAATCGGCCAGCATTGGGTGAACCTGCTGACGATGGCCGGCATCCCTTGCGAGCTGCATAACCGGTATCTCAGCGGTGCACTCGGCGAAATACCTGCCGATCAATGCGCGCCCGAAATCTGGCTCGAGGACGAACGCGACGTGGCGCTCGCACGGCGCGTCATCGATGCGAACCAAGCGCGGTTGGCCGGCGCCTCGGCGTGGGAGTGTACTCACTGCGGCGAACGGCTCGAACCGCAGTTCACGCAGTGCTGGCGATGCGGGGCGAGCCGGGAAGGCGCGGGAAGCGAGCGCTGAGCCCCCTACCCGGCCAACGGCGCGAGTGGGCGCGGTACGAGGCGTCCTACCCCAACCAGACGGCAACCGTCAGCATCAGCAGCAGGATCATCCAAAGGATAACGGCCCGCCAGACGAGGCCGACCGCCGATTGCAGGGTACGCGGCGTGCAATCGTCGCCCACGGGCATCGGTGCGCCGTCGGGCGAGCCGAGCGCATCGACGCTCGACAATTCGGCGAGCGGGCCCGCCAGGCGTGCGCCCAACGCGCCGCTGCCGGCGGCGAGCAACACGCCGTCGTTGGCATCGGGCCATTGCCGCGCATGATTGCGCCACGCATAGATGGCATCTTCGAAGTTCCCGACGATCGCAAACCCGAGCGAGGTCAGTCGCGCCGGCAACCAGTCGATGACGAAGAAGGCCTGTCGCGCGAAAGTCGGGAAGACGGTCGTGCGATCGCCGGCCGGTACGGACCAGCTGCGTGCGAGATATTCGGCGATGCGATAGAGCACGGCGCCTGCGGGGCCGATGGGCACGAGAAACCAGAAGAAGACACCGAAAACGTGCCGGTGCGACGCGACGACGGCGTGGATCAGCGTATGCCGAACAATCTCCCCGACGGGCATATCGACGGTATCGATGCCGGTCCATTCGGCCAGGATTTCACGTGCGCGCGGCACGTCGTCGTTATTGAGCGCGAGATGAATATCGGTAAAGTAATGGCTGAATTGGCGGAAGCCGAGCGTGAAATAGACAATCACGACGTTCCAAAGAAACGCCAGCGCGAAACTGATCCGATACAGAACGTAATAGACGGCGCCCACGGCCAGCGTCCAAGGCAGCACGACCACGAGCCACGCCAGGATGCCGTGCCGCTCTTTGCCCGCGTCGAAGCCGTGCGCGGCCGACTCGGCATGATATTGAAGCAACGCGAACACCGGGTTGCTCGGCGAGAGCGCGCGTAACTGTTCGATTATGAGAGCCAGTAATACGGAAAAAAAGGTCATGCGAAGCGCCGTGACGATTCAGTAAGTGCGATTGTCGCGTAACGATAGCACAGCAACGCGCGCGCGGACGCCGCACGTATGCTGTAGCGGCAACGGGACAACATCGCGGCCGCGATGGCAGTGCGCGCGCACACGCTAGGCGACGAGGAAGCGATAAAAGTTGCGCAGCATGCCGGCGGTGGCACCCCAGATGAAGTAGTGCCCGCCCGTGCCTTCGCGCGGATACGGCATGGCGAAGAAACGCCGCTCGCCGCCTTCCCAGCGGGCCACGCGGACCTCATGGGTGGCCGGGGTCATCAGGAACGCGAGCGGCACCTCGAAGATGTCGGCGACTTCGAGCGTATCGGCGCGCACCGAAAACGGCGGATGGACGAGTCCGACCACGGGCGTGACGCGGAAGCCGGTGCCGGTCAGGTAGTCTGGTAGCGCACCGAGTACTTCGACGCGATCGGGATCGAGCGCAACTTCTTCGCGCGCTTCGCGCAGCGCTGTTTCGACCGCGTTGAGGTCGGTCGGCTCGCGGCGCCCGCCGGGGAAGCTGATTTGCCCGGCGTGATCGCTGAGATGGTCCGCGCGCTGCGTGAGAAGGACGGTCAGGCCGGCTTCGCGCAACACGACCGGAACGAGCACGGCTGCATCGCGCGGGTCGCCGAACTCTTGCAGCGGAAGCTCGAACGGTTCCGGTGCCCACACGAGGCGTTCGGTGAAGCGTGTGCGCAGGCCGGCGGGAGTCAGGCGGCGTTGATCGACGGTGGGCAGGTCTGCGCCTGTCGATTCGATGGGGAGAATTTCGGGTTCGAAAACGGGGCGGATCAACGGGGCTCCTGTGGATGAGCGCGACCCCTCTATTGTGAACCCATAAAGAAAAAAGCACCCCGGAGGGTGCTTTTTTGCATCGCGAAGGATGCCTTTTCCTGCAGCGCTTATGCCTGGGTAGCGGCGGCGCGGTCCTTCGAGACCAGCTTTTCCTTGATCCGAGCCGACTTGCCCGAACGCTCACGCAGGTAGTACAGCTTCGCACGACGGACATCGCCGCGACGCTTCACCACGATGCTCGCGAGCAACGGCGAGTAGGTTTGGAACGTACGCTCCACGCCTTCACCCGACGAAATCTTGCGAACGATGAACGACGAGTTCAGACCGCGATTACG
Organism: uncultured Trinickia sp.; assembly: GCA_966431825.1. GTDB lineage: Bacteria > Pseudomonadota > Gammaproteobacteria > Burkholderiales > Burkholderiaceae > Trinickia. The sequence continues at coordinate 4,341 of CBJMQH010000050.1, read as the reverse complement.
CTTTGCGATCACGACGCCTTCGTACGCCTGAACGCGCTTGCGGGTACCTTCGACCACGTTCACGTTCACGATCACGGTGTCACCGGGACCGAATTCGGGAATGGTCTTTTCGCCGAGTACGCGCGCGATTTCTTCCTGCTCAAGCTTTTCAATCAGATTCATCACTGACTCCTAATGCCATCTTGTCGGCGTTTGCACCGGCCGTAGCACCGCACTGCGATGCATCGCGCCCGGCCCCGATAGAGGATGGGTTCACATCTGGCGACGTGCACGCATGCATCGCCGCCGCCTGGGTCTCGACCCGAAAACGGAGCCTGCACTGAAGTCAGGCCTTCGTCTCCTTGCCAAGGCTTGCGAGCCATGCCTCGTCGGCACGACTCAACAACTTGTTACGCCTCGCGCGATCGATCAGGTCCGGGCGCTTCATCGCCGTGTTCCTGAGCGCCTCGCGCCGGCGCCAAAGTTCAATTTCCGCGTGGTGCCCGCCGAGCAACACATCGGGTACCCGCATGCCCTCGTACTCCTCGGGACGCGTGTAGTGCGGACAATCGAGCAAACCACCGACAAAACTGTCCTGCACCGCCGACTGCGCGTCATTGAGCACGCCGGGCAACTGCCGCACCACGGCGTCGATCAGTGCCATCGCCGGCAGTTCGCCGCCTGACAGCACGAAGTCGCCAAGGCTCACTTCTTCATCGACACAACGATCGACGAGCCGTTGATCGATCGCCTCGTACCGCCCGCACAAAAGCACGAGGCCGGGCGTTTGCGCGAACCGCATGACCCTGTCGTGGTTAAGGCGGGCGCCTTGCGGCGACAGCATCACGACGCGTGGCGCAGCGATGCCCCGCTCGGCTTGCGCCGTTTTCGCTGCGCCGATCGCGGCTTCCAGCGGCTTGGCGAGCATGACCATGCCCGGCCCGCCGCCGTACGGGCGATCGTCGACGGTACGGTAGTTGTCCGTCGTGAAATCGCGCGGATTCCACGTACGCAAGCCGAACCGCCCCTGCTTCACCGCCCGGCTGGTGATACCCCAGTCGGTCAGCGAGCGGAACATCTCGGGAAACAGCGTGACGACATCGAACTGCACTGTACGCCTCGCCTCGCTGGTATTCAGTAATCGAGCTGCCAGTCGACGACGATACGCTTCGCCGCCAAGTCGACAGACTTCACATAGACGCCGACGAACGGAATCAGCCGTTCGCCCTTTGACTGCTTGCCGTCCTTATCCTGTGACGGATACTCGACACGCAACACCGAATGCGCGCCGTTGTCGATCAAGTCCGCGACGGACCCGAGCACGGCACCGCTCTCGTTGAGGACTTCGAGGCCGATCAGATCGACCCAGTAGAACTCGTCCGCTTCGAGTGCGGGGAAATCGGCGCGTCGGGCATAGACGCGATAACCGCGCAGCGCCAACGCAGCATCCCGATCGCCGACGCCGGACACCTGGGCCACGACCGAATCGCCATGAATCTTGGCCTGCACCACGACCGCCGCCTTGCACTCGCGCGCCTTCACGAGCCACCAGCGCTTCGCGTGCGTCAATGCCGCGCCGCCCTGACTCGCGGCTGCGTGCGGCACGACTTTCACCCAGCCCTTGAGACCATAGGCATCGACGATGGCGCCGACTTCGACGGCGTCGTCGGGGCACTCCGCGACGACTTCGATCTCTGCAGCAACCGGCTGAACCGGTGCGGCGGGTCTGCGCGCAAACGCACCGAACGACGGCTGCGAGCGCGCAGCTTTCTTGGCGCGCGCTTGACCGCCGGCGTCACGCTCTGACATTGCCGTCCCCAGCCAAAAGGTTCTTTACTGGTTTGCTTTCCTGCACGTGCCGAGCATGAGCGCCACTACGCAGGCAGGGGTTACGCAGGAGACAACGCTCCCAACGACTTTCTGCCATGCCACGTTCACGCACGTCGACGTACGGTCGACAAACCCTACGACTGGCTTACGCAGCCGGTTGCGCCTTTTGCGCTTGCTTCACGAGACGCTCGACGGTCGGCGACAGTTGCGCGCCAACGCCTTGCCAGTACGTGAGGCGGTCTTGTGCGATACGCAGCGACTCGCCCTTGGTGGCGACCGGGTTGTAGAAGCCGACGCGTTCGATGAAGCGGCCGTCGCGACGGTTACGCGAATCGGTTGCAACGATGTTGTAGAACGGGCGCTTCTTCGAGCCGCCACGTGCCAAGCGGATGATGACCATACTTAAATCCTTGAAAACCGGGGGTTCGGAACCACTGAAACGCTCGATTATAGCGGGAAACCGAAACCATAACAAACACTTACCCAGCGAGCTGCGCTGGTGTCGCCTATGTGCACGGGCGAACGCAGTCGTTATGCGTCGGCACGGCGTGCTCAAACACCACGCCAATGGCGTGCAATGGCGCCGCGGGGAGGCGTAAAATGCGCGCTTTGCGGTTCGCGGGGAGCCCCACGCAATGGGCGTTGAGTCGATCCCACGCACAGCACCCACCTTCGACTGCGCTATGCCGACCGACGTTGCTTCCACTGTACGCTTTCGCTCCAAAACACTGACAGCGGCGCTCGCTTTCCTGTTCGGTAGCCTAGGGTTCCACCGCTTCTATCTGTACGGCCTGCGCGACATCGCCGGTTGGGCGCATCTGCTGGGTACGCTGCTCGGCATACCGGGGGGGATGTTGCTGGTTGCCACCCAACGGGGGTCGCTCGTTGGCTGGGCGCTTGCCGTGCCGGGCGCAGCATCGCTACTGGCGGCTTTCCTCGCCGCCATCGTCTATGGCCTGAGGCCGGACGCTAAATGGGACGCCCAATTCAACGCGGGCAGCGAAGCGCAGAGTCGTTCGGGATGGACCGTCATCTTTATCGTCATCTTCTCGCTGCTGATCGGCGCGTTTTTGCTGATGACGGGGCTGGCGCTGACGTTCCAGACCTACTTCGAGTCGCAGATCGACCAGGCGCACGCGCTTTCACAGTAAAGGCGCGGCGGCCGGCCTAGAAAAGATCGAGCTGACGACGCTGCGGATCGGCGCCAGACGGCCGCTTGAACTGCGACATGTCGAGTATGCCGTGGCGGCGTTCGTTGAGCCGCAGGCGCTTGACGGCTTTGTGGAAGCGCTGCCGCAGCAGGTCCGCCCAGGCGCCCTCGCCTTTCATCCTATGAGCGAACGACGCATCGTAATCTTTGCCGCCGCGCATGTCGCGGACCCGCGCCATGACGCGTTCGGCGCGGTCGGGAAAGTGTGCGCTCAGCCAGTCCTTGAACAGCGGAGCGACCTCCCACGGCAGACGCAGCACGATATAACTCGCAGCACTTGCGCCGGCTTCGGCGCACGCTTCGAGTACGCGCTCGAGATCGGGTTCGGTCACGAACGGAATGACGGGCGCAATACTGACGCCTACCGGGATCCCGGCTTCCGCGAGCGTGCGAATCGTCCGTAACCGGCGTGCCGGTGTCGGAGCGCGGGGCTCGAGCGTACGCGCGATCGACGCATCGAGCGTGGTGATCGTTATCGCGGCCATGAACAGACCGCGCGCTGCCATAGGCGCAAGCAGATCGATGTCGCGCTCGATCAAGGAAGACTTCGTAATGGCGGCGAACGGATGCGCGTGTCCGGACAAAATTTCGATCACGCCGCGCGTTAGCCTCAAGTCGCGTTCTACGGGTTGGTATGCGTCGGTATTGACGCCCAGTGCGATCGGCTCCGGTGCGTAGTTTCTTTTCGCAAGTTCTCGGGCCAGCAGATCCGGTGCGTTGACTTTCGCGTAGATGCGGCTTTCGAAGTCGAGTCCCGGCGACAGGCCAAGGTAGCTGTGCGTCGGGCGCGCGAAGCAGTAGATGCAGCCGTGCTCGCAGCCCCGATAGGGATTCAACGAGACGGTAAATGGCACGTCAGGCGATGCGTTGCGCGTGAGGATGCTTTTCGCGTGCTCCTCGAACACTTGCGTCCGTAGCGCCGTGGGTCCGTCGCGGTTGTCCTCGTCGGGCGTGCTTGTCCAGCCGTCGTCAAACGACTCTCGTCGATCGACTTCGTAACGGCCTTGCAGATTGCTGACAGCACCACGTCCCTTCGTGGCCTGGGGCGGTGCGATCGGGTATTCGGCGTCTGAATCGTCCATGACTGAGCGAAAAGCACGGCAGCTTTGCTGCTCGATCGGACATGATACGCGCGCTGGCGTATCGCTGCTGCGACGGTAATGCATGCCGATTGGCATGCAGGCTTGGCGGCAGTGCGCCTTTGCGCGCGAGGGCTGAACGGCAGCAGAATGTGGCGCAGCAAAAGCAAAACCCCCGAGGGCTTACGAGCCGCACGGGGGTTTTACAGTAAGGGAGCCTGACGATTACCTACTTTCACACGG
>CBJMQH010000049.1:0-15734 GCA_966431825.1 uncultured Trinickia sp. | reverse complement strand
CGTCGAGCACGGCGCGGACGATTTCGAGCGTCTTGAAGCGCGCATCCGAAATCAGCAACGCCAGCGCGAGCACGACGAAGAAGATGAGCCGCGCGAGCGCGGACGGCCCTTGTTTAAATAGAGGCGGCGGACTGTATTCCATGGTCGACGCCGGGGGCGTGAACGTGTGCGGGCGGCGGCGTGGCGCTCGAGAGCAGCCGGCGCAGCCGATCGGCTAGGTCACGGCGCCCCGAGCAAACGGCAGATCACTCGTACGAGAAGATGCTGCCGAGCTTGTCCATGCGCTCGAGGGCCATGCCCGAGCCGCGCACGACGCAGGTCAGCGGATCTTCGGCGACGAGCACGGGCAGCCCCGTTTCCTCGGCGAGCAGACGGTCCAGATCGCGCAGCAGCGCGCCGCCACCGGTCAGCATCATGCCGCGCTCGGCGATATCGGCGCCGAGTTCCGGCGGCGTCTGCTCGAGGGCGATCTTCACCGACGAGACGATCTGGTTCAGCGGATCGGTCAGCGCTTCGAGAATTTCGTTGCTCGAGATCGTGAAGCTGCGCGGAATACCTTCGGAGAGGTTCCGGCCCTTGACTTCCATCTCCTTGACTTCGGAGCCCGGGAACGCCGAGCCGATTTCCTTCTTGATCGCTTCGGCCGTTTGCTCGCCGATCAGCATGCCGTAGTTGCGGCGGATGTAGTTGACGATCGCTTCATCGAACTTGTCGCCGCCGACGCGCACCGAACCCTTGTAGACGATACCGCCGAGCGAGATGACGCCCACTTCCGTCGTGCCGCCGCCGATATCGACGACCATCGAGCCCGTGGCTTCCGAGACGGGCAGACCCGCACCGATCGCGGCTGCCATCGGTTCTTCGATCAGGTAGACCTGCGAGGCGCCGGCGCCGTGCGCGGCTTCCTTGATCGCGCGGCGCTCGACCTGCGTCGAACCGCAGGGCACGCAGATGATGATGCGCGGCGACGGCGAAAACATGCGCGATTCGTGTGCAGTCTTGATGAACTGCTTGATCATCTGCTCGGTGACCGTGAAATCGGCGATGACGCCGTCTTTCATCGGGCGAATCGCTTCGATGTTGCCCGGCACCTTGCCGAGCATCTGCTTCGCTTCGCGGCCGACGGCCTGGATCGTCTTCTTCCCGTTGGGGCCGCCTTCCTGGCGGATCGAAACGACCGAGGGCTCGTCGAGGACGATGCCCTTGCCGCGCATGTAGATGAGAGTGTTGGCGGTGCCGAGGTCAATCGCCAGATCGTTCGAGAAGTAGCTGCGCAAAAAGCCGAACATGAAATCCTGTCTCGCGGGAGAGGCCGGGCTTCGCCATAAGGGGCGCCTCGTAGGTGAAGCCAGGCGGCGGAATAATAATAAAAGCTTCGGGATCGGGCGTGACCGGCTACCAAGTGAGCGCGCCGCGCGCGCGAGCGAAGCTGCAAAGAATTCGACCGAAAGGCCCCGCTTCCTCACCATCCGATGGTCCGGTCGTGCGCGGCAGCTTCTTCATGAGCGCCGCATGGCTTGGCGGGGCGGTCCGGGTTTGGTTCGAACGCGTAATGATACCTTATAATTTCCACCTATTTGTAGTAATCGGGCGGTCCTTTTTGCCGTCTCCAGCCCCGCTTTGAGGGCTCGATCTACTGTTCTAACTCCTTGGCGCAGCAGCGTTTTCGTCTGCTGGATGGCTTCGCGCAGCGCGCCAGTTTTCCCCCGGTGAGACGCATGGCCCTGACCCTGACCGATGTTCAACGCATCGCGCATCTCGCACGGCTCGAGTTGGCCGATGCCGATGCCGAGCACACGCTAGCCCAACTCAACGACTTCTTCGGGCTCGTCGAGCAGATGCAAGCCGTCGATACGACGGGCATCGCCCCGCTCGCGCATCCGATCGAGCAGATCGAAGACATCGCGCTGCGTTTGCGCGACGACGCCGTCACCGAGACCGTCGACCGCACCGCCAACCAGCGCCCGGCACCGGCCGTCCAGGATGGCCTGTACCTCGTGCCGAAGGTCATCGAGTAACCGTCTTCAGGAATCTATCGAACATGTATTCCAAAAGTTTGACCGAGCTCGCCAAGGCGCTCGCGACAAAGGAAGTGTCGGCTGTCGAGCTGGCGCAGCTGTACCTGAAACGAATCGATGAGGCGCGCGAGCTCAATGCTTTCATCGAGGTTGCGCCCGAACTCACGCTGGCCAGCGCACGCGCTGCCGATGCGCGTATCGCGCGCGGCGAGGCGGGCCCGCTGACCGGCATTCCCGTCGCGCCCAAAGATGTCTTCGTGACGCGTGGCTGGCATTCGACGGCCGGCTCCAAGATGCTGGCCGGCTACGAGAGCCCGTTCGATGCAACGGTAGTCGAGCGCCTCGCGCGCGCGGGCATGGTTGCGCTCGGCAAGACGAACATGGACGAGTTCGCCATGGGCTCGTCGAACGAAAACTCCGCCTACGGTCCCGTGCGCAACCCGTGGGATCCGGCGGCCGTGCCCGGCGGCTCGTCGGGCGGCTCGGCGGCGGCAGTCGCGGCCCGGCTCGCGCCGGCCGCCACGGCGACCGATACGGGTGGCTCGATTCGTCAGCCGGCGTCGTTCTCGGGCGTGACCGGCATCAAGCCGACGTACGGGCGCGTCTCGCGCTACGGCATGATCGCGTTCGCGTCTTCGCTCGATCAGGGCGGCCCGATGGCCGGCAGTGCGCAAGACTGCGCGCTGCTGCTGAACGCCATGGCAGGCTTCGACGAGCGCGACTCCACGAGCCTTGCGCGTGACGACGAGGATTTCACGCGTTACCTCGGCAAGACCTGGCGCGAGGACGGCGATGCAGGCAAGCCGCTCGCCGGGCTGCGCATCGGTCTGCCGAACGAATACTTCGGCGCGGGGCTGGCCGACGACGTGCGCTCGGCTGTCGATGCGGCGCTCGAGCAATACAAGGCGCTCGGCGCGACGCTCGTGCCCGTGTCGCTGCCGAAGACGGAGCTCTCGATCCCCGTCTACTACGTGATTGCGCCGGCCGAGGCCTCGTCGAACCTCTCGCGCTTCGACGGCGTGCGCTTCGGTCACCGGGCCGCGGAGTACAAAGACCTGCTCGACATGTACAAGAAGTCGCGCGCCGAGGGCTTCGGGCCCGAGGTCAAGCGCCGGATTCTCGTGGGCACGTACGTGCTCTCGCACGGCTATTACGACGCCTACTACCTGCAGGCACAGAAGATCCGCCGCATCATTGCGCAGGACTTCCAGGAAGCGTTCAAGTCCTGCGACGTGATCATGGGCCCCGTGGCGCCGACCGTGGCATGGGATATCGGCGCGAAGGGCGACGATCCCGTGCAGATGTATCTGGCCGATATCTATACGCTGTCCGTGAGCCTCGCCGGCCTGCCCGGCATGAGCGTGCCTTGCGGTTTCGGCGGGCAGCCGAGCGCAGAGGCCGGCGCGAAACGGCCCGTCGGGCTGCAGATCATCGGCAACTATTTCAACGAAGCCCGGATGTTGCAGGTCGCGGACGCGTTCCAGCGCGCAACCGACTGGCACCGCCAAGCGCCGGCAGGAGTCTCTCTATGAAGTGGGAAGTTGTCATCGGTCTGGAGACGCACGCGCAGCTCTCGACGGTCTCCAAGATTTTCTCGGGCGCGTCGACGCGCTTCGGCGCCGAGCCCAACACGCAGGCTTGCCCTGTCGATCTGGCGCTGCCGGGCGTGCTGCCCGTGATGAACCGCGGCGCTGTCGAGCGGGCGATCCGCTTCGGACTCGCGATCGGTGCGACGGTCGCCCCGCGCAGCATCTTCGCCCGGAAGAACTACTTCTACCCGGATTTGCCGAAGGGCTATCAGATCAGCCAGTACGAGATTCCGGTCGTCCAGGGCGGCACGATCACGATCCAGGTACCGGCCAACGAAAAGGCCGGCACGCCCGCTTACGAGAAGACGATTCAGCTCACGCGCGCGCACCTGGAAGAAGATGCGGGCAAGTCGTTGCACGAAGACTTCGCCGGTATGACGGGGATCGATCTGAACCGCGCCGGCACGCCGCTGCTCGAGATCGTGACCGAGCCCGAAATGCGCAGCGCCGCCGAAGCGGTGGCCTACGCGAAGGCCCTGCATGCGCTCGTCGTCTGGTTGGGCATCTGCGACGGCAACATGCAGGAAGGCTCGTTCCGCTGCGACGCGAACGTCTCCGTGCGGCCCGTCGGCCAGGTCGAGTTCGGCACGCGCGCCGAGATCAAGAACCTCAATTCGTTCCGCTTCCTCGAAGAGGCGATCCAGTACGAAGTGCGGCGCCAGATCGAGCTGATCGAAGACGGCGGCACGGTCGTGCAGGAGACGCGGCTTTACGACCCGGACAAGCGGGAAACGCGTTCGATGCGCAGCAAGGAAGACGCGCACGACTACCGCTACTTCCCCGATCCCGACCTGATGCCGCTCGTCATCGATGCGTCGTGGATCGAGCGCGTGAAGGGCGAAATGCCCGAACTGCCGGCCGCGATGCAGCGCCGGTTCGCCGAGCAATACGGCGTGACGCCCTATGACGCGACCGTGCTGACTTCGAGCCAGGCGATGGCAAGCTACTTCGAGGCCGTCGTAGCTGCAGCCGGTGCCGCGCAGGCGAAGTCGGCCGCGAACTGGCTGATGGGCGAGGTGTCGTCGCAACTGAACCGCGACGGCCTTGCGATCGAAGCCTGTCCCGTTTCGGCGGCGCAGTTGGCACTCGTCTTGCGCCGTATCGCTGACGGCACGATTTCCAACAAGATCGCGAAGGACGTATTCCTTGCCATCTGGGAGGAAAAGGCTGCCGACGAGGGCGCGGCTGACCGCATCATCGAGGCGAAGGGGCTCAAGCAGATCTCCGACACCGGTGCGCTCGAAGCGATCATCGACGAGGTCCTGGCTGCGAACGCGAAGTCGGTCGAGGAATTCCGCGCCGGCAAGGAAAAGGCATTCAACGCGCTCGTCGGTCAGGCGATGAAGGCAACGAAGGGGAAGGCCAATCCGCAACAGGTCAACGATCTGCTGAAGAAGAAGCTGTCCTGACGTAAGTGCGCGGCGATGCTGCGCGAACGGGCGAAGAGACGAGGCGATGGCGAAGCAACCGCATTTGGACGACTTTCAGGTGCCGTTTCACGACAGCGGCAACGCGGCGGCGACCTTCTCCGTCGATCGCTTCGACGCGGGGGCGAAGCCGTTTTCGGCCGGCTCGAAGGAGGCCGACCGCGAACGGCTCGCGGGCTTCGCCGTGAAGCTCGACGAGCTGCAGGAGCGGCTGCACGCCCAGCGCCGCGAGCGTGTGTTGCTCGTGTTGCAGGGCATGGACACGAGCGGCAAGGACGGCACGATCCGCGCCGTCTTTCATGAAGTCGATCCGCTTGGGTTGCGTATCGTCTCGTTCAAGGCGCCGACGCCGGAAGAGGTGGCCCATGACTTCCTCTGGCGCGTGCATCCCCACGTGCCGGCAGCCGGCGAGCTGACGATCTTCAACCGCAGCCATTACGAAGACGTGCTCGTGCCGAAAGTGCTCGGCCAGCTCGACGCCGACGCGCTCGCGAGCCGCTACAAGCACATCCGCCATTTCTAGGAGTTGCTGCTCGATTCGGGCACGGCCATTTTGAAGTGCTTCCTCCACAGCTCGAAGGATGAACAGCGCCGGCGTTTGCAGGCGCGTATCGACGACGAGACGAAGCACTGGAAATTCGACCTCTCCGATCTCGAGGCGCGCCAGCAGTGGGACGATTACCAGCACGCGTATTCGGAGGCGCTGGCGGCAACCTCCACGCCGCGCGCGCCCTGGTACGTCGTGCCCGCCGACTCGAAGTCGCACCGTAACGTCATGGTGGCGGCGCTCCTGCTGCGGGTATTGGAAGGCCTCGATCTACGATACCCGCCGGCCAAGGAGTCGCTGCGCGGCATCGAGATCGCCTAACACGGCCGGGCCGCTCGGTCCGGCCTCGATCGAATATCGAACGATAACGATAAGGACACCCATGTTGCGCGTGATCACCGCCAATCTGAACGGCATTCGCTCGGCCGCGAAGAAGGGCTTTTTCGAATGGTTCGGACAACAAAATGCCGATATCGTCTGCGTGCAGGAAGTCAAATGCTCGCAAGACGACATGACCCCCGAGTTTCTTGCGCCGCACGGCTTCTCCGGGTACTTCCAGCATGCGGTCAAGAAAGGCTATAGCGGCGCGGGGCTCTATACGCGCCACGAGCCCGACGATGTGATCATCGGCTTCGGCAGCGAAGAGTTCGACGCGGAAGGCCGGTACGTCGAGGCGCGCTTTGGCAAACTCTCCGTGGTCTCGGTCTACGTGCCGTCAGGTTCGAGCGGCGAGGAGCGCCAGCAGGCCAAGTTCCGTTTCATGGACGTGTTCATGCCGCACCTGGCCGCGCTTGCTGCCGAGCGCGAGGTGATCGTCTGCGGCGACGTGAACATCGTCCACAAGGAAATCGACATCAAGAACTGGAAGAGCAACCAGAAGAACTCGGGATGCCTGCCCGAGGAGCGCGCCTGGCTCACGAAGCTCTTCGACGAAGTCGGCTACGTCGATGTGTTCCGCACGCTCGATCAGCGGCCCGAGCAATACACATGGTGGAGCAACCGGGGGCAGGCCTACGCGAAAAACGTCGGGTGGCGGATCGACTATCAGATCGCCACACCGGGCGTGGCGGGAACCGCCAAGGCGACGTCGATTTTCCGTGACATCAAGTTCAGCGACCACGCGCCGCTGACCATCGATTACGCCCACGACATCGCCTGAGCGGCGCCGTGGCCGTGGCGGCCCCTGCGTGCTGCCACGGTTCAGTGGTGCGACACTTCCCGGCGCACCACGGCTTTCATTCCCGCATAGTCGGGCAGTGCCCCGATCGTCGTTCCCCGCGCCTTCGCATAGAGCGCGAGCATGTCGGGCAGCCGTTTCGCGATATCGTGCCGGCGTGCGGCGCTGTAGGGATGCATGCTGATGAACCCGTGCGTTCGATCCGCTCGCGAGGCGAGCGCCAGCTTGTCCCACAGCGTGAGCGCCGCACGGGGATCGAAACCCGCACGCGCGGCGATGTCGCCGCCGATCACGTCGGCCTCCGTTTCGTCGGTCGCATCGAACTTGAGCGTCAGGATCGAGGTGCCGAGCGGGCTCGCCGGCGCCGAGGCGAGACCGGTCACGCCGAACAGCTGAGCGATGCCGCCGTTTTCGCTGCCGAAGCCGAGCGCTTGCTGGCCGACGAGCCGCTGCCGAACCTGCTCGCGCAGCGCATGCGCGATCATGTGGCCGAGCAGCAGGCCGAGCTCGTCGTCCTTCAAGTGCAGCTTGTCGAGAAGCCCGCTGTAGACGACGATCTTGCCGCTTGGCAGGCACTGCACGAGCAGCGTGTCGCGCGCTCGCACGACGTTGACTTCCCACTGCCAATCCTTGACGCGATCGTTCCATTTGGTCGCGAACGGCGCGAGCCGTGTGACGACGGTACGGACGCGCTCGACGCGCGCATCATCGCTCGGCAGCAGGCGGCCGCCTTGCCGCGCGGCCGCCAGCACTTGCGCGTATTCGGTCTGCGATTGCGCTTCGACAAGCTGCGGCGGCAAGAGCGCGCCGAATGTCTCGCGGCGATCGAAGCCGGTTCCGGGGCTTGTATCGGGACTTGCGGCATCGTCTGCAGCACGGCAGACCGAAACCGGCGGGAACGCGAGTGCGGATGCGAGCGCGAGCAGCGCGAGACCCGCGCGCGCCGCAGCGGTGGCGCGCTGGCGCACGTTCTCGTGCCCGCGCGTGTCCGGTGTGAGCTGCGCCTCGAAGGCCGGCCGCGTCATGTGCGCCGCCTCCATGGTGCGATGAGCGGCAGCAGTAGCATGCCGGGGGCGGCGAGCGCTGCGCAGACGAAGAAGTAATCGAACCAGCCGATGCGCGCGATGATGAAACCGCTCGACGCGGCGGCCACGGTGCGCGGCACCGCCGCGAGGCTCGTGAACAGCGCGAACTGCGTGGCGGTGTAGCGCGGGTCGGTCGTGCTGGCGATATAAGCCGTGAACGCGGCGAGCGTGAGCCCGGTGGCGAACGTTTCGAAGCCGTAGATCAGCGCGAGCGCGGGCAACGACGGTCCGATCTTTGCGAGCCACGCGAAGCCGAGCGTCGAGACGATCTGCAGGGCACCGAAGATCCAGAGGCCGCGCGCGATGCCGATCTTCACGAGGCAGGCCCCGCCGATGATGCCGCCGGCAATGCTGGCCCAGAACGCCGTTCCCTTGGCGATCGCGCCGATTGCCGTCTTCGAATAGCCGACGTCGAGGAAGAACGAGGTCGACAGCGTGGTCGCCATCGTGTCGCCGAGCTTGTAGAAGAAGATGAACGCGAGCACGAGCAGGGCGGCGCGCCAGCCGTCGCGCGTGAAGAATTCGGTGAGCGGGTTCCAGACCGCGTCGACGAGCCGTTTCGGCGGCTCGCCGTAGATCGCGGGTTCGCGTACGACGAGCGTGAGCGCGATGCCGGGCAACATGAAAGCGGCCGTCACCGCGAACACGAGCTGCCAGGACAGGTGGTCGGACAGATAGAGCGAGAGTGCGCCGGGCACGAGCGCGGCGGCCTTGTAGGCGTTGACGGCTACTGCCGTGCCTAGCCCCTGTTCGGTGTCGCTCAAGAGCTCGCGCCGGTAGGCGTCGATGACGATGTCCTGGCTCGCGCTGAAGAAGGCGACGAGCATCGTGAGTGCCGCGACGGCGGCGATGTTCTCGCGTGGCGAGAGATAGCCGAGCGATGCGATGGCCGCTGCGACGAAGAGCTGGGTCGTGAGCATCCAGCCGCGCCGTCTGCCGGGCCGCCAGCCGGGCAGGCGCGGCACGTAGCGGTCCATCAGCGGGGACCAGAGGAATTTCCACGTATAGGGAATCTGCGTGAGCGCGAAGAGGCCGATTTCCTTGAGGTTCACGCCTTCCGAGCGCAGCCACGCCTGCACGAGATAGACGAGCGTGAACAGCGGCAGCCCCGACGTGAAGCCGAGGAAGACGCAGATCAGCATGTGCGGGTTCAGAAACGCCCGCCAGCCCGGATGCTCGTCATGGGCGTCGAGCGCGCGGTGCTCGTGCGGCGGGTTGGGTGATTCTCGTTTGATGATCGGCCTCACGAAAAACTTCGGGGAAATACAGGGCAATGCGTCGGACAAGGCGGCCACGGCGCGTGTCGCAGCCTGCGACAGGTGTCGTAGACCGCAAGACTAACACGGGGTTTTGCATTGCCTCGCCGAGGGGAGACGCCGCGGCACGTTGCCGGCCATGGCCGCTTTCATTACCGCTGTCTTTGCCGTCCCGCAGCATCTGCGTCGCTGCGTCTGCGCCGTCAAATATTGGGATGCGCTGTTCGTGGGGCCGACGAAATGCTCGAGCGCCCATCAGGCGGGGCTGTCCTGTTCCTATACTCGGCACCTATCAATTGGATAGGTGATCGCGAGACGAACATTCCGAATGATCGCGCCCCCCCGAGGTTCGCTCTGCTGCCGCTTGCTGCCGTCTCGTTCTTTGCCGGCAATGGCCTCGAACATCTTGGTCTGGCGTTCATTGCAGTGGCGCTAGCGCTCATCGCGATAAAGGGCATTGCGATGGGCGCCCTGCCACGCGTGCCGGCGATGCTGCTCGCGGCCTGTGCGGCCGGGCTTGTCATCTGCCTCGTTGCGCCGGGTAACGCGGCGCGGCTGCATCTGATCGCCGGCTCGACGCCCGGGCTCAGCTTCGCACGTGTGATTCCGTTTTGCGTATCGGTAGCGTCCCATGCAGCGCTTTCGCCATGTGCCTGGGCGGTCGGCGCAGCTGCGGTCCTCGCATCGGCGGCCCCGACTCAAGCGCGCCGCACGCGATACACCGCCAGGCTCCCCCGCCAGTTGGCGCCCCAGCGCAACGCATGGCCGCCGTGCAGCACGACGCGATCGATGATCTCGATGCCGACTTCGGGCGCGAGCGCCTCGAAATCCTTGATCGTCAGCACGCGCACGTTCGGCGTGTTGTGCCATTGGTAGGGCAGCGATTTCGACACGGGCATCCGCCCGCGCAGCACCGAGAGCCGATGCGCCCAATAGCCGAAGTTCGGAAAGGAGACGATGCACTCGCGACCGACGCGCACCGTCTCGCGCAGGATCGCTGCGGTCTGGTGGATCGTCTGCAGCGTTTGCGAAAGGATCGCGAAGTCGAAGCTGCCGTCCTCGAAGAGCCGCAGGCCGTCTTCGAGGTTTTGCTGAATGACGTTCACGCCATGCTTCACGCATGCGAGCACGCCCGCATCGTTGATTTCGATGCCGTAGCCCTTTACCTCGAGCTCTTCGGCGAGCAGCGCGAGCAGCGAGCCGTCGCCGCAGCCCAGGTCGAGCACGGTCGAGCGTGGCTCGACCCAGCGTGCGATGGCGCGGAAATCGGAGCGCGTCGTGAGCGAATCGATGACGGTCTGGTTCATGCGCGGACCTCGGCGGCGATACGTTCGTAATATGCGCGCAACAAGTTGTGATAGCGCGCGTCGTCGAGCAGGAAGGCGTCGTGGCCGTGCGGTGCGTCGATCTCCGCATACGTGACGCGCCGCTTGTGATCGAGCAGCGCTTTCACGAGCTCGCGCGAACGGGCGGGCGCGAAACGCCAGTCGGTCGTGAAGCTCGCGATCAGATACTGCGCCTGCGTATGGGCGAGCGCTGCCGTCAGATCGCCGTCGAATGCCTTCGCCGGGTCGAAGTAATCGAGCGCCCGCGTGATCAGGAGGTAGGTATTCGCGTCGAAGTAGTCGGCGAACTTGTCGCCCTGATAGCGTAGATACGACTCCACCTCGAACTCCACGTCGAAGCTGAAGCGGTAAGCGTCGTCGACGCCGGCCGCGACACCGGGGCGTCGCAGCGCACGGCCGAACTTCACGGCCATGTCGTCGTCGGACAAATAGGTGATATGTCCGATCATCCGCGCCACGCGCAGCCCGCGCCGCGGCTTGACGCCATGCGCGTAGTAATCGCCGCCGTGGAAGTCGGGATCGGACAGGATGGCCGAGCGCGCCACCTCGTTGAACGCAATGTTCTGCGCGGACAGTTTCGGCGTCGACGCAATGACGATGCAGTGGGCCACCCGCTCCGGATACATCGTGCTCCAGGCAAGCGCCTGCATGCCGCCGAGGCTCCCGCCCATCACCGCGGCGAAGCGCTCGATGCCGAAGGCATCGGCGACACGCGCCTGCGCATCGACCCAGTCCTCGACCGTCACGACGGGAAAACTGGCGCCGTAGGGCCGGCCTGTGGCCGGATTCACGCTCATCGGTCCCGTCGAACCGAAACACGAGCCCAGATTGTTCACGCCGATCACGAAGAAGCGGTTCGTATCGAGCGGCTTACCGGGGCCGACGAGGTTGTCCCACCAGCCGACGTTCTTCGGGTCGTCGGCATAGACGCCGGCTACGTGATGCGACGCATTGAGCGCGTGACAGACGAGCACGGCGTTCGAGCGCGCCGCGTTCAGCGTGCCGTAGGTTTCCACCATGAGGTCGTAGCCGGCGAGCGAATGCCCGCTGCGTAGCGCGAGTGGCGCGCTGAAATGCATCCGTTCTGGCGTGACGATACCGATCGATTCCATTCACTCCGCCTTCTGACAGGGCGGCTAAATGGTGTCGGCCAAGCGCGGGAGGAGAGGGGGCGCGGCAGACGACCTCTTTAGCCGCATTTATAGTGAACCCTGGCAGGTGCACCCCGAAAGAGGGTGCCGAGAGGGTTCGCGCGCCCGCAATCGAGTCGACAAATCGGCGCGCTTTTCGCTTGATAGACGGCAAAGAATAACGGAAAACCCCGTTGCGCGCTATTGGAGAATCAGGCGCAACTGGGCATCGGCATGCTCGGCCGGCGCACGGGCGAAACCGCTGGCTGCGTAGCGGTGCCAGCGACCTTGAATGTAGCTGATCATGAGATTGGCGCGCACCGTCGGGTCGTAATCGGCCGGCAGCGGCGCGACGGGCGGGGCCGACGCCGTTCCCGCGGCGCTGGCCGCTTCGCCGTTCGTGAGCGCAAGCCGCAGGCACTGCCGCAGCGAGGCCTCCACGCGCTCGATGAGTCGGGCGACGCGCTCGGCAAGCCGCTCGTGCTCGCCGACGAGCGCTTCGCCCGTCAGCACGCGCGTCATGCCGCGGTTTCGAGCCGCGAACGTGAGCAGCATCAGGCCGATCGCCCGCGCCTGCAGCACGCCGTCCGGTTCCTTGGCCGTGATCTGGTTGATAAGCCCGAAGACCGTCGTTTCGATGAACGCGATCAGGGCTTCGTACATCTGGGCTTTGCTCGCGAACTGCCGATAGAGCGCGGCTTCCGAAACGCCGAGCCGGGCGGCGAGCGCCGCGGTCGTGATTTTTTCGCCTTTCGGCGTCTCGAGCATGGCGGCGAGCGTTTGCAGAATATGTTCGCGCCGCTCGCCGGGCTTCATCCGCGGCGCACGCGCCCCCCGCGTCGCAGCGGCTTCGCCGGCACCGCTTACGGCCGCGTCTTCTTCCCGAATCGGCTCCATGTCCGCCCCGTATCGTGACCTGTCCGCAATGATTTTAGCGAACGAATGCGGCGGTCGACGTAGTGGGGTCGACCCGTACCAGGCAAACGCGACGGCGGCCGGTTGCCCGAGGCCAGCGCACGCGGGCCGCTCAGATGGCCGACGATCCAGATCGTGCCGATGCCGAGCCGCTTGTAGGCCTTCAGGTGGCTGCGCGTGTCTTCGACGAGGATCGCTTGCTCGAGCGGCACGTGGGCCGCGCGCAATACGCGCCTGAGCATGGGCAGGTCGGGCTTCGCATGCCAGGCGCGCCGCCGGCGCATCTGCTCGATCGCCACGACGCGCTCGAACAGGCGCGCAATACCGAGCTCCTCCAGCACGTCGTGTGCGTAGCGCTGCGGACCGTTCGTCAGCACGATCTTGCGGCCGGGGAGCGCCGCGACGAAACGGGCGAGCCCGCGCTCGGCGCGCACCATCGCGGGGAGGTCCGCGAACGTATGGACGACCCGCAGAAAGTCATTCGGATCGATCGGATGGTGCCGCGTGAGCCCGAGCAGCGTGGCGCCGTAGCGGCGCGTATAGGCTACGCGCAGACGATCGGCTTCGGCCCGCTCGACTTGGAGCGTGTCGATGATGTAACGCGTCATCGCCTCGTTGATCGCAGGGAAAATCGCGTGCGAGGCGTGATGGAGCGTGTTGTCGAGGTCGAACAGCCAGACGGGCCCGCCTGCTGCCGGGCGCGTACGCCGCTGCCGGGGACGGGCCGATGTCACGTCTTTCAGTGCGAGCGGATCATCGTACCGAACGGCTGCTCGGTCAGGATCTCGAGCAGCACCGAGTGCTCGATACGGCCGTCGATGATGTGGACCGAGCGCACGCCGCTCTTGGCGGCGTCGAGCGCCGAAGCGATCTTCGGCAACATGCCGCCCGAGATCGTGCCGTCCTCGAACAGCGCATCGATTTCGCGCGCCGAGAGGTCGGTCAGCAAGTTGCCGGCTTTGTCCATGACGCCGGGGATGTTCGTCATCATGACGAGCTTTTCGGCGTTGAGCACCACGGCCAGCTTGCCGGCCACGAGATCGGCATTGATGTTGTAGGACAGGCCGTCTTCGCCGAAGCCGATCGGGGAAATGACGGGGATGAACGCGTCGTCCTGCAGCGCCCGTACGACGGCCGGGTTGATGGCCTCGACCTCGCCGACCTGGCCGATATCGATGTACTGGCCTGGGTTGTCACGGTCCGGCATCATCAGCTTGCGCGCGTGGATGAGGCCGCCGTCCTTGCCGGTCAGACCGACCGCATGGCCGCCGAAGTGGTTGATGAGCGTGACGATGTCCTGCTGCACTTCGCCGCCGAGCACCCATTCCACGACTTCCATCGTTTCCTCGTCGGTCACGCGCATGCCCTGGATGAACGTGCCCTGCTTGCCGATCTTCTTCAGTGCCTGATCGATTTGCGGGCCGCCGCCGTGGACGATGACGGGGTTGATGCCGACCAGCTTGAGCAGAATGACGTCGCGCGCGAAGCCTTGCTTCAGGCGTTCTTCGGTCATCGCATTGCCGCCGTATTTGATGACGACGGTCTTGCCATGGTACTGGCGGATATAGGGCAGCGCCTCGGCCAGAATTTCGGCCTTCAGGGTGGGGGCGATCTGGGCGAGGTCGAGAGGCTCGGACATGGCGGCAAGCTCGTCAGGCAACAGGTTCAACGGGGGGGCGGAAAACAGCGCGAATTGTACAGGACTGATACGGCGGGCCGCGGTTTTTAGTCGCAGCCGGACGTTTTGCCGCGCGACGGTTTTGCGGTGCGCATGCAGCCTGCCCTTTTCGCTGGCATGATGGTTCAAGCGCTGCATTCCCCCGCTCAACGCCTTTGCCCCGCGCCGCCATGACCCGCCCGCCGATCCCCGCTGCGCCAAGCCCGACAAGGCTTTCGTGCGCGCGCTGCGGCTCCGCCTTCGATTGCACGCGCGCCGCCGGCACGGGGCCATGCTGGTGCGAGGCACTGCCGCCGCTGTCGCGAAATCGTCTCGTTGCCGGGGTCTCTTGCCTCTGTCCACGGTGCCTGGCCGCCGAACTGGCCGCCCAGATGGCGCCAACAAGCGGGCCACCCTGCGGTTAAACTCTCGCGCATGCACCGTATTACCCACACCGGCCGCGTCAATCTTGGTCATCTGTTCTGGCTACGTTGCCTCGCCATCATCGGCCAGCTCGTGACGATCGCTGTCGTCCAGCAATTTTTCGGCGTCCATTTACCGCTGCCGGCGATGTTGCTCGTCATCGCGCTCGAAGTGATCTTCAATGCGCTGACCTGGGTTCGCGTGGCAAGCGCGCGGCCCGAGACCAATTTCGAACTGCTGGGCCAGCTCTGGGTCGATCTGGGGGCCTTGTCGGCACTGCTGTTTCTCTCGGGCGGCACGACGAATCCGTTCGTTTCGCTCTATCTGCCGTCGCTTGCGATCGCGGCCGCCGTGCTGCCATGGCGTCTGATGATCTGGCTCGCCCTGTTCGCGATGTGCTGCTACGTGGCGCTGGGCTTCGATTCGGTGCCGCTTAACCTCGACAACCCGGCCAACCTGTTCGACTACTACCGCACCGGGATGTGGGTCAACTTCATGGTCAGCGTCTGTCTGATCGCCTGGTTCGTCGCGCGTATGTCCACGGCGCTGCGCCAGCGCGATGCGGCGCTCGGCGACGCGCAGCAGCGGCTGTTGCGCGACGAGCGGGCCGTGGCGCTCGGCGTGCAGGCCGCCACCGTCGCACACGAGATCGGCACGCCGCTTTCCACGATCGCCATGCTGGCCGAGGAACTGCGCGATGCCGCGCGTAGCGACGCGAACCTTGCGGCTTATGCGACCGACATCGAACTGCTCGAACAGCAGATGTCGCTCTGCAAATCGGCCCTGGCGCGGCTGCGCAGCCGTGCGTCGCTGTCCTCGCACCGGGCGCGGCTCGACGAGTGGCTGGCCGGCTTTTGCGATCAATGGCGGCTGCGGCATCCGCATGTGACCTTCGAGCGCGTCTTTGCGCCCGGCGCCGACGTGTCGATCGACGATACGTCGGCCGTGGGGCAGATCCTCACTATCCTGCTCGATAACGCGGCGCGCGCGAGCCGGGACCGCGTCACGTTTTCGGCCGTCGTGGACGGCGATTGGATCGAATTCGAAGTGCGCGATTACGGCCCGGGCATCACGCCGGCCTTGCGGACGCAGCTCGGCACGACGCCCGTGGACAGCACGCAGGGCGGCCACGGGGTCGGCCTGTACCTCGCATTTGCAGCCGCG
>CBJMQH010000048.1:0-15790 GCA_966431825.1 uncultured Trinickia sp. | reverse complement strand
CCGCAGCCCGACCACGGCACGAATCGCGCCGTAGACAAGCGCGCCGCCGGCCGTGAATTTGGCGCGCTCCGCGATGCCGCCCGAAATAATGGCAGGGATGGCGGCAGCGAAGGTCAGCAAAAAGAAGAAACGCATGGTGCTCCTTCGAAACGCATGCACCATTTCGGTCGAGCCTCGCGGCTTGGCACGGATAAGCGCGCAGGTCTCGTCCGGCCACACGCGTTCACGCGTGGTTTACGGGTCGGGCGGGCGTCGGTATCATGATTTCTCCGTCATTCCGAGAATTATCAAAAGCGGTGAAACTTTTTGATACTTCCGTGCCCGATCCGTGGCATTTTCCTCGGCCCGACCTGGCGCAAGCCTATCTCGGCGCCTTCGAACTGAAGCTGTCTTCTGCGCGGGGGCTCTTTGCACGGCGCCGCATGGGCAAGACCGAGTTCCTGTTGCGTGACCTGTTGCCCGCTGCCTCGGAGCGCGGCTATCTCGTGGCTTATACGAATCTTTGGGACAACCGGGCATCGCCCGATTCCGCACTCGTCGTCGCATTGGCCGAGGCCCTGGCCTCGCACGGCATCGGCGGCGTGCTCGGCAAGTTGCGCAAGCCGGTCAAGAGAATCAAGGCGACGGCGAAGGTGCCGGGCGGGGCCGAAGGTTCGCTCGAAGCCGAACTGGCTCAGCCGGACGCCGACAGGACGAGTGCGTTGCGCGAAGTGTTGAGGCAACTCGATGGACAAAAGAAGCCGCTGCTGCTCGTCATCGATGAGGCACAGGTGTTGGCTAGAGCCGATCACAGCGACTTTGCGCATGCGCTGCGGGCGGCGCTCGACGTGCGCAAGGAACGCATCAAGGTCATCTTCGCCGGCAGTTCGGAAACCACGTTGCGCGAAATGTTCGCGCGCGTGTCCGAGCCGTTCTACAACTGGGCGCCGCTAGAGCCGTTCCCGCTGCTCGGCGACGAATTCGTCGCGTTCACGGTCGAGATCATGAACAGCATGGCCAAGCACGTGCTGACGTTCGCAGAGGGGAAGCTCGCATTCGAGGCATTGCATCGCACGCCTGAATTTTTCAAGCGCTTCGTCGAGCGCTACATGCTTTACCAGCTGCAGGGCGCCGAAGCCGCGCTCGCGCATACGCTCGCTACCGTGTTCTCGGACGAGCACTTCCAAAAGCAATGGGCATCGCTCGCCCCGGCCGATCAGGCCGTGCTGACGCTGCTTGCGCGGGGAGATACCGACGTGCACGGCGCGCCGGGTATTGCGAAACTCGCGGCGCTTATCGGCAAGCCCGCAACGAAAAATACCGCCGCGCACGCGCTGCGCCGGCTGCGAGCGGAGAACGTCGTGACCCGCCTTTCGTTCGGCGAATATCGCATCGAGGACGATGCGTTCGCGGAATGGGTCCGCAAGCGGACCCCGGCGTAATGGTTCACGCCACGATGCCGAGCCGGTACTTCGTCACTTGCCGGTAGGGCGTCCCGGGCCGCGTGATAACCGTCTCGCTGTCGGCCATGTTGACGTGATTCGGGAACCCGCCCGCTTCGAGACAGAGGCCGCCGTGTTTGCCGTAAGCTTGCCCGTTGCGTCCGGTGAGACCCGCCAGATAGTTGCCGGTATAGAACTGCAAGCCGCGTTGATCCGTCGAGACCGTCAGTTCACGGCCGCTCGCCGGGTCATAGGCTCGCGCCACTTCCCGCACCACGGGCGCTGCGGCCGGTTCGCGCAACACGTAGCAATGGTCGAAGCCTTGTGCGAGCGAAAGCTGCGCATGCGGCCAATCGAGCCGGGCGCCGAGCGGGGCAGGTTCGCGGAAGTCGAACGCATTGCCGGCGACAGCTGCCTGCCGAAGCGGAATCAATTGCGCGTCCACTTCGAAAAATGCGTCCGCATCGATCGTCATGACGTGCCCCCGCACATCGTCGGCCGCGTCGGCCGCCAGATTGAAGTAGCCGTGGCTCGTGAGACTGATCGGCGTAGGGGCATCGGTTGTGGCCGTGTAATCGATCGTCAGTTCGCCGAGCTCGTCGAGCGAATAGCGCACACTCACGCTCACGTTGCCGGGAAAGCCCGCGTCCCCCTCTTCGGAATCGAGCCGCATCACGAGCGTGTCGCCGTCTTCTTCGGCCTGCCAAATCGCACGGTGAAAGCCGGTCGTGCCGCCGTGCAGCAGATTGCTGCCCTCGTTGCGGTCGAGGTGATATTCGATCCCGTCGAGCGTAAAGCGGGCATCGGCGATGCGATTGGCCCAACGCCCGACGAGGGCGCCCAGATACGCCGTCGACGCCAGATATTCCGCGGGCGTGTCGTGTCCGAGCAGGATGTCGCCGAGCCGGCCCGTGCGGTCAGGCGCGTGCCACGACACGAGGGTCGCCCCGAGATCGCTGATTGCTACGCGCATGCCGTGTGCGTTGCGCAGCGTATAGAGGTTGACGGGGTCACCGCTGGGCAAACGCCCCCAGTGGGTGCAGGACAATGTCGCAGTACTGATCATGAGGTCGAATGCGTATTGGGGTTGGTACAGTGGATTGAACAGCGGCTCGGGCGCGGTCAGCCGCCCTGCGGCGAAGGAGCGCGTGCCTGGTACTCGCGCGGTGTGCAGCCAAGCTCCCGGCGAAATACCGCATGCATGTATTGAACCGACTTGAAGCCGCAGCGGATCGCGACTTCGGCGCTCGAGACATCGCGTTGGGACAGCAGCGCCTTCGCCACATCGAGCTTCTGTCGCAGGATGTCCTGGTGAACGGTGCAACCGAGTTCCCGGCGGAAGTGCTCTTCGAGCGACGAGCGCGATACGCCGACGTAGTCGGCCACCTGCTCGGTGCGGATACCCTGGCATGCGTACTGACGAATGAAATGCCGCGCGCGCGCCACGTAGGGGCTCGCGAGCGGCTGGTGCTTCGTCGAATCGAGCACGTTGATGCCAACCGGCGGCACGAGGATGCGTTGCCCCGGAAAGCGGGCGCCGTGCAGCATTTGATGGAGCAGGTGCGCTGCCGTGCGTCCCATTTCTTCGGTGCCCTGAATGACGGAGGACAGCGGAATGCGCGTCAGCGTGCGGGTAAGCGGATCGTTGTCGATGCCGATGATCGCCACTTCTTCGGGTACGGGAATACCCGCAATCAGGCAGGCCTGCAGCAGATGGCGTGCGCGCGCATCGGTCACGGCGATGATGCCCACCGGCTTGGGCAGCGCGTGCAGCCATTGCGTCAGTTGATCGATCGCCTGATTCCACGTGGGCGCGCTCGTCGACAACCCCCGATAGATTTCCGCGTCGATTCCCTCGCGCGTGCAGCCGTCGGCCGCGCGCAGTTTCGCGAATGCCAGTTCGCGCTGGTGTGCCCACCGGTGTTCGTTGGCCGGCGGCAGGCTGTACAGGGCGAAATGGGTCAGCCCTGCGCCGATCAGATGCGTGTAGGCCAGCCCCACGAGTTTCGTGTTGTCGGTGGCGATGTACGGCACGCCGTCCGGGTAGTGAGCCGGGTTTTCGAATGAGGAGCCGACCGCGACGACCGGCAACGGGCAGCCGCTCAGCGCGTCGCAGACAGCCGGGTCGTCGAAGTCTGCAATGATGCCGTCGCCGTCGAACCGGTCGATGCCGCCGAGCCGGCAGCGGAAGTCCTCTTCGAGAAACAGATTCCAGCCAACGCGCGTCGATTGCAGATAGTGGCCGACGCCCGTGATGATCTCGCGATCGTAGACCTTGTTGGCGTTGAAGAGCAGCGCGATGCGGTGCGTCTTTTGCGCTTTCGGCGAGCGTTGTACGCGCTGGGTGTGCCGCGCTTTGTCGGCCGTGTCAGCCAGGTCCGGCGGCGCGATGTCGGCTGCATTCCCACATACCGGCACAGCGCGCTCGTGCTCGAGCATCGTTTGTCTCCATTGAACGCCTTTTACGGAGCAAGCCCCGGGCTTTCGTCACGTTTGTACGGATTCTATAAGGGAATTCACCCGGTGCGCATCGGGGCCCGCCTTAACTGGCAAGAAACATGAAGGCGGCTGCGCAATTTCGCAATTGTCGCCGGCGAGCGGGCGCTGGCACTATGGCCGCACCCTGTTGTTTCGGCGGTCCGCTCTGCGCCGGCAGCCTGTGCCGACGCCCGCTCGAACGGCTGCGCATAGCGAAAGACGGGGGAGACGGCTAGCGCGAGTCGCCGCGCGCAAGTCCCGCAATGCGTCGGCGACGCCAATATCAATAAAGAGGAGTGAGACATGAAATTCGCCAAACGCCGTTCCGTGCTCGGCACATTGCTTTGTACGACGATCGTTGCCGCCCTGTCCGGCATCGCACCGCTCGCTCATGCGAGCAAGGATCACCCGGAGATCGGCTTCTGCATCGACGATCTGCGCGTCGAGCGCTGGTCGCGCGACCGCGATTACTTCGTCGAGGCAGCCAAGAAGCTCGGCGCCACCGTGTCGGTGCAGTCGGCCGATGCAAGCGAGTCGCGCCAGATTTCGCAGATCGAGAACCTGATTTCGCGCGGCGTCGACGTGATCGTCATCGTGCCGTTCAATTCGAAGACGCTCGGCAACGTCGTGGCCGAAGCCAAGAAGGCCGGCATCAAGGTGGTCTCGTACGATCGCCTGATTCTCGATGCCGACGTCGACGCCTATATCTCGTTCGACAACGAGAAAGTCGGCGAGCTGCAGGCGAAAGGCGTGTATGACGCGCAGCCCAAAGGCAACTATTTCCTGCTCGGCGGCGCACCGACCGACAACAACGCCAAGATGCTGCGCGAAGGTCAGTTGAAGGTGCTCAAGCCTGCGATCGATCGCGGCGACATCAAGGTCGTCGGCCAGCAGTGGGTGCCCGAGTGGAGTGCGTCGACGGCGCTGCGTATCGTCGAGGATGCGCTGACCGCGAACAACAACAAGATCGATGCGATCGTCGCGTCGAACGACGGTACGGCCGGCGGTGCGATTCAGGCCCTCGCGGCGCAGCATATGGCCGGCAAGGTGCCCATTTCGGGGCAGGACGCGGATCTGGCCGCCGTCAAGCGCGTGATGGCCGGTACGCAGACGATGACGGTCTACAAGCCGATCAAACTCATCGCCGCCGAAGCAGCCAAGCTTTCGGTGCAACTCGCCAAGGGCGAGAAGCCTTCGTATAACGCACAGTACGACAATGGCAAGAAGAAGGTCGACACGGTGCTGCTGCAGCCGATCCTCCTCACCAAGCAAAACGCCGACATCGTGGTGAAGGACGGCTTCTACACGCAGGCGCAGCTCGCAGGCCAGTAACGCGAGAGAGCGACAACGAAGACCAATCGCTGCGAGCGAAGGTGCGCGTATCTGCGCGCCTTCGATTCGCGGCGCAATGAGGCAGGCAACGGATGGCGCAAGCACAACCGCTGTTGACGATGAAGGGGATCGTCAAGGCGTTTTCAGGCGTTAAGGCGCTCGACGGCATCGACCTTGCCGTGTCGCCCGGCGAATGCGTCGGGTTATGCGGCGAGAACGGCGCGGGCAAGTCGACGCTGATGAAGATTCTCTCGGGCGTGTACCCGCACGACACCTGGGAAGGCTCGATCGAATGGGACGGGGCGCCGCTGCGGCCGACCGGTATTCGGGACACCGAAGCAGCGGGGATCGTCATCATCCATCAGGAATTGATGCTCGTTCCGCAGCTATCGGTGGCCGAGAATATTTTTCTCGGCAACGAAATCACGCTGCCCGCCGGGCGGATGAATTATGCCGCGATGTACCGGCGCGCAGATGAACTGCTGCACGGCCTCGGGATCGAGGGCATCAACGTTGCCCAGCCCGTCATGAACTACGGCGGCGGTCACCAGCAGCTGATCGAAATCGCCAAGGCGCTGAACAAAGAGGCGCGATTGTTGATTCTCGACGAGCCGTCGTCGTCGCTGACGGCCGCCGAGACCCGCATTCTGCTCGACATCGTGCGCGATCTGAAGCGGCGCGGCGTGGCGTGCATCTACATCTCGCACAAGCTCGACGAGGTCGAAGCCGTATGCGACACGGTCACCGTCATTCGCGACGGCCGACATGTTGCAACCGAGCCGCTGTCCGCCATGCCGGCGAACCGCATCGTCGCGCTGATGGTGGGGCGCGAGATCAAGAACCTGTTTCCGCGTGAGCCGCATGAGATCGGCGAGGTGGTGTTCGAGGCCCGCAACGTGACCTGTCACGACGTCACCAACCCGAGCCGCAAGCGCGTGGACGATGTGTCGTTCGCCGTGCGGCGCGGCGAGATCCTCGGTGTAGCGGGCCTGGTCGGTGCCGGGCGCACCGAGCTGATGCAAGCCGTCTTCGGCGCTTATCCCGGCAGTTACCGCGCGAGTGTCGTGGTGGACGGCGCCGCGTGCGAGATCCGCTCGCCGGCCGACGCGATTCGCGCCGGCATCGGCATGGTGCCCGAAGACCGCAAGCGGCACGGCATCGTGCCCGCGCTCGGCGTGGGGCAGAACATCACGCTGGCTGTCCTGCGGCGCTTTGCGAAGCGCGGCGCAATTGACGGCGCTGCCGAGCTCGACACGATCCACCGCGAAATGAAGCGGCTCTCGGTGCGTGCAGCGCATCCGATGTTGCCGATCGCGAACCTTTCGGGCGGCAATCAGCAGAAGGCCGTACTCACGCGCGTCCTGTTGACCGAGCCGAAAGTGCTGATTCTCGACGAACCGACGCGCGGCGTCGACGTAGGCGCGAAGTACGAAATCTACAAGCTCATCTTCGCGCTGGCGAAGGAGGGCATGTCGATCGTCGTCGTTTCGTCCGAGCTGCCGGAAGTGCTCGGCTTAAGCGATCGCGTTCTCGTCATGGGCGAAGGCGAGCTGCGCGGCGACTTCGTCAACGAAGGGCTGACGCAAGAAACGATACTCACGGCCGCGATCACCCCCGCGCGCCACCATTCGACTCAACACGCGGCGGTGGCCGTATGACAACCGGTATGACACCCGACACGCTTTCCCAACGTTCGCAAAACCTCGCATCCGAGCGCGCGCCGATCGGCGCCGAGCGTGTGAGGCAATGGTTCGCACGCTACAAGATCCTTGCGCTGCTGCTTGCGGTTGCGCTGATCTGGGTCTTCTTCACGGCCGTCACGCACGGCGCCTTCGCGACGCCGCGCAATCTTTCGAATCTGCTCAGGCAGATGTCGATCAGCGGGATGCTGGCATGCGGGATGGTCTTCGTGATCATCGCCGGCGAAATCGACCTGTCGGTCGGCTCGCTGCTCGGCCTGCTCGGCGGTGCAGCTGCGATTCTTGACGTCAATGCGCACTGGCCGATCGCGGTGACCGTGCCGGTCGTGCTCGTGCTCGGTGCGCTCGCCGGTGTCGTGAACGGCTGGCTCTCGGCGTACCGCGGCATTCCCTCGTTCATCGTGGGGCTCGGCGGCATGCTCGCCTATCGCGGGGTGCTGCTCGGCATCACCGGCGGCTCGACGATCGCCCCCGTCTCGGACTCGTTCGTGTTTCTGGGGCAGGGTTACCTGCCGCGCCTCGCGGGCAATGCGCTGGCCGTGCTGCTGTTCGCGATGCTCGCGTTTCTGACGGCGCGCCAGCGTGCCAACCGCCGCCGCTATGAATTGCCGGTGCTGCCGCTGTGGCAGGACGTGGCGAAGATTGTCGGCGCCGGCGCGATCCTGCTCGCGTTCGTCGCTACGCTGAACGATTACGGCGGTATACCGGTGCCGGTGCTGCTCGTGCTCGCGCTGCTCGGCATCTTCACGTGGGTCGCAACGCAGACGGTGTTTGGCCGGCGCATCTACTCGGTGGGGTCGAACCTCGAAGCGACGCGGCTTTCGGGCATCGATACGAACCGCGTGAAGCTGGCAATCTTCGCCCTGATGGGGCTCATGTGCGCGTTCGCCGGCATCGTCAATACGGCGCGCCTTGCGGCCGGTTCGCCCTCGGCGGGCACGATGGGCGAACTCGACGCCATTGCCGCGTGCTTCATCGGCGGCACGTCGATGCGGGGGGGATCGGGGACGGTCTACGGTGCGCTGATCGGCGCGCTCGTGATGGCGAGCCTCGACAACGGTATGTCGATGCTCGACGTCGACGCCTACTGGCAGATGATCGTCAAGGGCAGCATTCTCGTGCTTGCTGTCTGGATCGATGTCGTTTCGGGTTCGAACCGGCGCTGACACATCGCACTGCTGATATCGAAATCATGACAGACACTACAACGCAAGTCCGCACGCGGTACGCCACCTATCCAAGCCTTGCCGGCAAAACCGTCGTCGTCACCGGCGGGGGGAGCGGCATCGGTGCCGCGATGGTCGAAGCGTTCGCCGCGCAGGGTGCGCGCGTCGTTTTCCTCGACGTTGCGCGGGAATCTTCGCTCGCGCTGGCCGCGAGCCTGTCCGATGCGGCGCATCCGCCCGTGTTCCGCTATTGCGATCTGCGCGATACGGATGCGATAGGCGATACGTTTGCCGCGATCGTGCGCGATGCGGGCCGGATCGATGTGCTCGTGAACAACGCCGCGAACGACGATCGCCATACGTTCGAGAACGTGAGCCCGGCCTACTGGGACGAGCGCATCGCCGTGAATCTGCGCCATCAGTTTTTCTGCGCACAGCACGCAGCGGTCGGGATGAAGACGGCCGGCGGCGGCGTGATCCTGAATTTCGGCTCTATATCGTGGCATCGCGCACTGCCGAGCCTGTCGATCTACATGACGGCCAAGGCAGGCATCGAGGGCATGACGCGCGGGCTCGCGCGCGATCTCGGCGCGTTCGGCATACGCGTGAATGCGATCGTGCCCGGCGCGGTCCGCACGCCACGACAAATGCAGCTGTGGCAATCTTCGGACAGCGAAGCAAAGCTCGTTGCCGAGCAGTGTCTGCCGCTGCGAATC
This sequence comes from uncultured Trinickia sp., assembly GCA_966431825.1. Taxonomy (GTDB): domain Bacteria; phylum Pseudomonadota; class Gammaproteobacteria; order Burkholderiales; family Burkholderiaceae; genus Trinickia. The sequence continues at coordinate 6,977 of CBJMQH010000048.1, read as the reverse complement.
GAACCCGAACATGTCGCGCGCATGGCGTTGTTCCTCGCTTCGGACGACGGCGCGCGCTGCTCGGGCCGCGAATATTTCGTCGATGCCGGTTGGTATGGAGCCTGACGCATGGAGCATGAAACGATCGAACCCGAATGCATTTGGCCCGTCGGCGCGGAACTCGGCGAGGGCCCGATCTGGCAGGCCGGCGAGAACGCCGTCTACTTCGTCGACATCAAGCAACGCCACATTCACCGCTATACCGTGGATACGGGTGAGACGCGCACCTGGTCCGCACCGAGCGAGCCGGGCTTCATCGTCCCGGCGGCCGACGGCGGTTTCGTCTGCGGGCTGCGCGACGGACTGTACCGGTTCGATCCCGCCGACGGTATGTTTCGCAAGATGCAGGACGTCGAGCCGGGGCTTGCGGGTAACCGCCTGAACGACGGGTTCGTCGATCGGGACGGGTATCTCTGGTTCGGCTCGATGGACGATGGCGAAGCCGCGCCGACGGGCACGCTCTATCGCCTCGGCGCGGACGGTGCGGCCGAGCCGCGCGACGACGGTTACGCCATCACGAACGGTCCCGCAACGAGCCCGGACGGACGCACGCTGTATCACGTCGATACGGTGAAGCGCGAAATCTACGCGTTCGATGTCCACGAGGGCGGCCGGCTCGCGGCCAAACGGCTTTTCGTGCGCATCGCCGGTACCGGCAATCCCGATGGTCTTGCCGTCGATTCGCTCGGCTACGTCTGGATCGCATTGTTCGCAGGCGCCAGGATCGAGCGCTATGCGCCTGACGGGCGGCTCGCGGGTGCTGTCGCGTTCCCCTGCCCGAACATCACGAAGCTCGTATTTGCCGGCGACGATCTGAGGACGGTCTACGCGACCACCGCGACGCTTCGCATGACGCCCGAGGCTCGTGCGCGGGCGCCGCATGCGGGCGGGCTGTTCCGCTTTCAGGCACCGGTGGCCGGCCTCGCCGGTACGGCACTTGCGCATGGCCTGGCATAAATAAGGTGCTTCGAGCGCATCGGCGCCGCGCCGCTTGTGCGCGCCTGCAACGATCAAGAGAACGAACGAAATGTCAGAGACGATGAACCGCCGCCTGCGGAGCCAGAAATGGTTCGACGACCCGGCACATGCGGATATGACGGCGCTCTATGTCGAGCGCTTCATGAACTATGGGCTCACGCGCGAAGAGTTGCAGTCGGGGCGGCCCATTATCGGTATTGCGCAGACGGGAAGCGATCTTGCGCCCTGCAATCGGCACCATATCGAGCTCGCGGCGCGCACGAAGGCCGGTATTCGCGACGCGGGCGGCATTCCGATGGAGTTTCCGGTTCATCCGCTCGCAGAACAGAGCCGCCGGCCGACCGCTGCGCTCGATCGAAACCTCGCCTATCTGGGGCTCGTCGAGATTCTGCACGGCTACCCGCTGGACGGTGTCGTCCTCACGACCGGGTGCGACAAGACCACGCCTGCGTGCCTGATGGCCGCGGCCACCGTCGATCTGCCCGCCATCGTCCTGTCGGGCGGCCCGATGCTCGACGGGTGGTTCGAGGGGCAGCGCGTCGGGTCCGGCACGGTCATCTGGCACGCACGCAATCTGCTCGCGGCCGGCAAGATCGACTACGAAGGGTTTATGTCGCTCACGACGGCAGCTTCGCCGTCGATCGGCCATTGCAACACAATGGGTACGGCACTTTCGATGAACTGCCTGGCCGAGGCACTCGGCATGTCGCTGCCCGGTTGCGCGTCGATTCCCGCGGCGTACCGCGAGCGCGGGCAAATGGCGTATCGGACCGGCATGCGCATCGTCGATCTGGTGCGCGAGGATGTGCGTCCGTCGGCCATTCTCACGCGTGAGGCGTTCGAGAATGCGATCGTCGTCGCATCGGCGCTCGGCGCATCGACCAATTGCCCGCCGCATCTGATTGCGATCGCCCGCCACATCGGCGTCGATCTGACGCTCGAAGACTGGCAGCGGTTCGGTGCGCAAGTGCCGCTGCTCGTCAATTGCATGCCGGCCGGCGAATATCTCGGCGAAGGTTTCCATCGGGCGGGCGGCGTGCCCGCGGTGCTGCGGGCGCTCACGGAGGCGGGGCTGCTGCGCGGCAGCTGCAATACCGTGGCCGGCAAGACAATCGACGAAATCGCGGCCGCTGCGCCGGCAGCCGACGCCGACGTGATCCGAACGCACGATGCGCCGCTCAAGGCGGGGGCGGGCTTTATCGTCTTGACGGGCAACTTCTTTGAGAGCGCCATCATCAAGATGTCGGTCGTCGGCGAAGCTTTTCGAAAAACTTATCTGAGCGAGCCCGGTGGCGAGAATGCGTTCGAAGCGCGCGCGATCGTGTTCGACGGGCCGGAGGACTACCACGCGCGCATCGACGACCCGTCGCTCGAGATCGACGAGCGCTGCATTCTCGTCATGCGCGGCTGCGGAACCATCGGGTATCCGGGCAGTGCCGAAGTGGTGAACATGGCGCCGCCGGCAGCACTCGTCAAACGCGGGGTGACCTCGTTGCCTTGCATGGGCGACGGCCGGCAAAGCGGCACGTCCGCCAGCCCTTCGATTTTGAACATGTCGCCCGAATCCGCCGCAGGCGGCGGCCTGGCGCTGATGCGCACGGGCGATCGCGTTCGTGTGGACCTGAATGCGCGCAGGATCGACCTGCTGATCGACGAGCCCGAGCTCGCCCGGCGCCGCCAGGAGGCGATTCCGGAAGTCCCACCGTCGCAAACGCCGTGGCAGGAACTCTATCGGCAGTTCGTCGGCCAGTTGTCGACGGGGGGCTGCCTCGAACCGGCCACGCTGTACCTGCGCGTAATCGAGACCCATGGCGACCCGCGTCATTCGCACTGAGACGGCGGTCCCGTCAAACGCTCAACTTCGATTCCCGAACGATATGCATAACGAACCAATGAAGTGCCTGCCATCCGATCTCGACGACGCGCTGCTCGTCGGCCGAGTCTGGCGCGAGGGGGCCGTGGCCGGGCCCGCTGTCGTCGCCGTGCGGCGCGGACAGGCATTTGACATCACGTCGATTACACCGACGACGAGCGACCTTTTCGATCGCGACGACGCACTCGCGATCGTGCGCGACGGTGCGGGCGAGCCGCTGGGGCCCGTGGCAGACCTGGTGGCGGCCAGCCTCGCGGCTGCGCAAAGCGGTGCGCCGAGTCTGCTCGCGCCTTGCGACGTGCAGGCAATCAAGGCGTGCGGCGTGACGTTCGCGGTCAGCCTGCTCGAACGCGTGATCGAGGAGCAGGCCGGCGGGGACCCCGCTCGGGCCGACGAAATCCGGCATTCGCTGACGGCGCTGATCGGTACCGATCTGGCGAAGATCGAGCCCGGTTCCGACGCCGCGATGGCGCTGAAGACAGAGCTGCAGCGCCGCGGTGCCTGGTCCCAGTACATGGAGGTCGGCATCGGGCCCGACGCCGAAGTGTTCACGAAGTCGCAGCCGATGTCGGCGGTGGGGCTGGGTGCCGAGGTCGGGCTTTATCCGACGTCGGCCTGGAACAACCCCGAGCCCGAGATCGTGCTTGCCGTCAATGCCGCGGGCCGGATCGTCGGCGCGACGCTCGGAAACGATGTGAACCTGCGCGATATCGAAGGCCGCTCGGCGCTGCTGCTGGGCAAGGCGAAGGACAACAACGGATCGTGTGCGATCGGCCCGTTCGTGCGCCTTTTCGACGGCGAGCGGTTTTCGCTCGACACGGTCCGCACGGCGAGCGTGTCATTGCGCATCGAGGGCGAGGACGGCTTCCTGCTCGAAGGCATGAGCCACATGCGCGAGATCAGCCGCGACCCGCAGGTGCTCGTGGAGCAGACGTGCGGCGCACATCATCAGTACCCCGATGGATTCATGCTGTTTCTCGGCACGATGTTCTCGCCGATCGCGGATCGCGACGCGGCAGGCGCCGGGTTCACTCACCACCTGGGCGACCGCGTGACGATCGCGACGCCGTCGCTCGGGGCGCTCGTGAACACGGTCCGGCACTCGACCGAGATCGCGCCGTGGCACTTCGGCGTGCGCGCGCTTTACCGCAATCTGGCGGCGCGCGGGCTGCTGCGAGGCTGAGATGCCGCGCGCGCGGCGTCAGGCGTGCGCCGCACGCGCCGCCCTATCAGGCCGCCACGATCGCGCAATGGTCGATCGTGCGGGCGTCGTACTCGGCCACGACGTCGAAGCCCGCGGCGGCGAGCCAGCGACGGTGGTCGCGCGCCGGATAGGCCATGCCTTCGCCGCTTGCGACGGTCAGGAAGTAGAGCGACGATTTCACCGATTGCAGGTTGCCTGATTCGTCGGCGTTGCACATCAACGACCAGATGAAAAGGCGCCCCGATGTGAGGTAGGCCCGCGCCTTACGATAGAGCTGCTCGATCTTCTGCGGGGAGAAGATCTCCAGGACGTGCGAGAACATGACGCCGTCCGCGCCCGCAGGCCATGCGTCCTCAAACATATCGGCGGCGACGCAGGTGACGCGCTGCGACAGGCCGTGGTGCTCGATGTTCCGGCGGGCAGTCTCGATCACAGTCGGCAAGTCGACCAGAATCACGCGCAACGACGGGTACCGTTCGCAAAGGCGAATGGCATTCGTACCGTCGCCACCGCCCAGATCGAGCAGCGTCGAGGTTTCGGCCAGCTCTTTCATGTCCATCATGCGCGGCGAGAGCCGCGTATAGGCGCCCATGCCGTCGTGAAAGAGCTTTTCCAGCCCGGGATCTGCCGCCATACGTCCGTACAGCGTCTCCCCGCTGCCCGGGAATTCGTCCAGCCCGGCATTGCGGTGCTCGCGCAGGGCGCGCGTGAAATGCAGACAGGCGCGATGCTGAATCTTGTCGTTCAGGTGTACGAACGGGACCATCGACTGGGGCGACGCGCGCAACAGGCATCGACGCGCGAGCGGCGAATTGCGAATGACGCCTGTGTCGTCCACGCTGACAAGCTGCAGTTCTCTGAGCCCCAGCAGCAGAATCCGACATCCATGCGGATCGATTTCCAAGCTCGGTGCCAGTGACTCCACGGTGGCGCCACGTTCGACGACATCGAACACGCCGAGGTCGCAGGCGGTGGACAAGACCTGGGTCTTGATATAGCCATTCATCATTTCGCAGAGTGCGTGCCATTCGTCCCACGTAAGCTCTTCCATTTTTACCCCGGTCGACTGGACTTTTCACGTTTATTAGCGCGAGCTTGAAGCACGCGTATAACGTCTGAAATTTTAGTTCGTTAAAAAATTGTCAAAATCCAGTGGAAAGGGAACCGGCGGTAGTTGGGAATCCTGTGAATGCGGATTTCATATTCCGGTGTCCCGTGCCGTATGGCGCGGAGTATGCGCATTGCGCATGCCCGCTCGGGCGAGTGCACCCCGGCCGACGGGGAGCGGATGGAGGAAATGCTCTAGAAATGGGGCGGAGCGGGAGGATATTGCGCGGCCGTCGGCGCGCGCACAAAAGCGGTGCGTTCTGCTACGGGTGCTGGCGGCCGTGCGGCGGGCCGCCCTGTTCGTTCAGTTCGTCATTTTCGGCATCGGTGAAGAGCCGCGAGCGGGTAAGAAAACGCAGACCCTCGGGGGCTTCCAGCGAAAAGCCGGCGCCACGCCCCGGGACGGCGTCGATCGTGAGGTGCGTGTGGCGCCAGTATTCGAATTGCGCCGCGCCCATATAGAACGGCTCGCCGTCGAGCGTACCGAGGAACACGTCGGCCTCGCCGACCTGAAACTCTTCTCGCGGGTAGCACATCGGTGCGCTTCCGTCGCAGCAGCCGCCCGATTGATGAAACAGCAGCGGCCCGTGGCGTTGCCGCAGCTTCTCGATGAGTACGCGTGCCGCATCGGTTGCGCTAATGCGTTCGGCCATCGTCTCTCGGCCGGGCTTTGCGCCCGGCCGCCTCGTCGTGAAAGACTTCAGAAGAAGCCCAGTGCCTTCGGGCTGTAGCTCACGAGCAGGTTTTTCGTCTGCTGATAATGGTTCAGCATCATCCGGTGCGTTTCGCGGCCGATGCCCGACTGCTTGTAGCCGCCGAATGCCGCGTGGGCCGGATAGGCGTGATAGCAGTTGGTCCAGACACGGCCCGCCTGGATTTCACGGCCGACACGATAGGCACGGCTGCCGTCGCGCGTCCAGAGGCCGGCGCCGAGACCATAAAGCGTATCGTTGGCGATACTGAGCGCCTCGTTTTCGTCCTTGAACGTCGTGACCGACACGACCGGCCCGAAAATTTCCTCCTGGAAGATGCGCATGCGGTTGTTGCCGAGGAAAACAGTCGGTTCTACGTAATATCCGCCGGCCAGGTCGCCGGGCAGTTTGCGTTGATTGCCGCCTGCCAGCACTTGCGCGCCTTCCTTGCGCCCGATGTCGATATACGAGAGGATTTTTTCGAGCTGGTCGTGGCTCGCCTGGGCGCCGATCATCGTCTCGGTATCGAGCGGGTCGCCGCTCTTGATCGCCTGCACGCGGCCGAGCGCCTTGTCCATGAAGCGGTCGTAGATCGACTCCTGAATCAATGCACGCGAGGGGCAGGTGCAGACTTCGCCCTGATTCAACGCGAACATCACGAACCCTTCCACGGCCTTGTCGAGGAAGTCGTCGTCGGCTGCTGCCACGTCCGCGAAGAAAATGTTCGGGCTCTTGCCGCCCAGTTCGAGCGTGACCGGAATGATGTTCTGCGACGCGTATTGCATGATCAGGCGACCCGTCGTGGTCTCGCCCGTGAATGCGATCTTGGCGATGCGCGGATTGCTGGCGAGCGGCTTGCCCGCTTCGACGCCGAAGCCGTTGACGACGTTGAGCACGCCCGGGGGCAGGATGTCGGCGATCAGCTCCATCAAGAGAAGCAGCGTGGTCGGCGTTTGCTCGGCCGGCTTGATCACCACGCAGTTGCCGGCGGCAAGCGCCGGAGCGAGCTTCCAGGCGGCCATCAGCAGCGGGAAGTTACAGGGGATGATCTGGCCGACCACGCCGAGCGGCTCGTGGAAGTGGT
>CBJMQH010000047.1:0-15895 GCA_966431825.1 uncultured Trinickia sp. | reverse complement strand
GAAGCCATGGAGGTGTGGGGCGGGAACGGCTATGTCGAAGAAGGTCCGATGGCGCGGTTTTACCGCGAAGCGCCGGTCAATTCGATCTGGGAGGGATCCGGCAACGTGATGTGCCTCGATGTGCTGCGGGCGATCGAGCGCGATCCTGAGGCGGTGGCCGCGCTGCTCGGCGACTGGCGTGAAACGGCTGCGGCAGACGGCGTGCTGCGTCGATCGATCGATGCGCTCGCCACGGCATTGGCCGCGCCACCCGACGCGCGCGAGGCACAAGCGCGCCGGCTCGCGCAGCAACTCGTCCTGTGCGCACAAGGCGTGTTGATGCTGCGCGACGCACCGGCTGCGCACGCGCAGGCGTTCATTGCGACGCGCCTGGGCGAGGACGGCGCCACGCGCGGCGCACAGTCGGGCAGTGTATTCGGCACGCTGCCAGCGGGCTTCGACCACGCCGCGATTGTCGAACGCGCGTTCGCTGTCTGACGCTTCCTGCACAACCCATCATTCGAAGACGGCGAACTCATGAAAGACGATCTGCCCGGCATGGCCGGGCTCGATGCGCTGCTCGGTGCGCAGCGGCAGGCCTATTTGCGTGCCCCCAATCCGAGCTGGGAGCAACGTGCAGCGCATTTGAAGGCGTTGCGTGCGTGCCTGCTCGCGCATCGCGACGCGCTCGCCGATGCGCTCGACGCCGACTTCGGCCAGCGCGCGAAGGCGGAACTGCTTCTCTCTGAGCTCTGGCTCGTCAAGCATGAGATCGACGTGGCGCTTGCGCATGGCGCGCGCTGGATGCGGTCTACCCGGCGTGCGACGGGTGCCTGGCTCTGGCCGGCCCGTGCGAACGTGGTGCCGCAGCCGCTTGGCGTCGTGGGCATCATTGCGCCGTGGAACTACCCGGTGCTGCTCTCGTTCGGGCCGCTCGTGTGCGCGCTTGCAGCGGGCAACCGCGTGATGCTGAAACTGTCGGAGCTGACGCCACGCACCTCGGCGCTGATCGCGACGCTGCTCGCGGCCACGTTTGCGCCCGATCATGTGGCGGCGGTCAACGGCGATGCGGCGCTCGGCGCCGCGTTCAGTGCCTTGCCGTTCGATCATTTGCTTTTCACGGGATCGACGGCGGTCGGTCGACAGGTGATGCGCTCGGCTGCGGACAATCTGACGCCCGTCACGCTCGAGCTTGGCGGCAAGTCACCGGCTATTGTCGGTCCGCATGCGCGTTTCGATATGGCGGTGGCGCGCATCATCGCCGGCAAGACGTTGAATGCGGGTCAGACCTGTATCGCGCCCGACTATGTGCTTGTGCCGCGCGGTACCGAGGCTGCGTTTATCGCACAGGCACGGCGGGCGGTTACGCGGCTTTATCCGAACTTCGCGCGCAATCCCGATTACACGACGATCGTCTCGGCCCGGCACTATGCGCGGCTCGAACGGCTGGCACAGGAGGCGGAAGAAAGCGGCGCCACGCTGCATCCGCTTGCGGACACACCTGCGGATACGGCGCGCCGCCAGTTCGCGCCGACGATTGTGACGGGCGCCAGCGAGTCGTGCGCGCTGATGCAGGATGAGATCTTCGGTCCCTTGCTGCCGCTCGTGCCTTACGACGTGCTGGACGATGCGATCGCGTATATCAATGCTCGGCCTCGGCCGCTCGCGCTTTATCTCTTCGACGATGCGCGGATTGCCGTGGAACGCGTGGTGCGCGAGACCGTTTCGGGTGGGGTCGTCATCAACGACACGTTGCTGCAGGTGGCCTGCGAGGGCCTGCCGTTCGGCGGCGTTGGGGCGAGCGGCATGGGCGCGTACCACGGACACGATGGCTTCACGACGTTTTCGAAGATGAAGCCGGTTGTCGAGCAGGCCCGCCTGAACGCGCGGGCGTGGATGCTGCCGCCCTACGGGCGGCGCTTTCGGGCGATTATTTCGATGATGTTGAGGTGATCACGCGGCCACCGATTGCCGCACACCGGCGCAGCTGCCCTAGTTCTCATTCGGATACGGGCAGTAGATTGTCTGCCTCTTCTGTGCAAATACCGTAGGAACTCCAGTGTCGTCGAGGAGCCCCCTCAAACCGCCCAAAGCGGCCCTTCCTGCATGGCCCCGATCTGCTCGCGCAGTTCGAGCACGCGCGCTTCCCAATAGCGTTGCGTGTTGAACCACGGGAACGCGGCCGGAAATGCCGGATCGTCCCAGCGTCGGGCAAGCCACGCTGCGTAATGAATGAGCCGCAACGTGCGCAACGCTTCAATCAGATGCAGCTCGCGCGGCTCGAACTCGCAGAAATCCTCGTACCCCGCCAGCAGATCGGACAGCGCGCGCGCCGCATCGGCGCGCTCGCCCGGCAGCAGCAGCCAAAGGTCTTGAATCGCCGGTCCCATCCGGCTGTCGTCGAAGTCGACGAAATGCGGGCCCGCATCGGTCCACAACACGTTGCTCGCATGGCAATCGCCGTGCAAGCGCAGTTGCTTCACCTCGCCCGCCGCCTCGAACGCACGCTCCACGCCTTCCAGCGCAAGATTGGCCGCCGCCTCATAGGCGCTGCGCACATCGCGCGGCACAAAATCGTTCTTCAGCAGGAATTCGCGCGGCTCATAACCGAACGTCGCGATATCGAACGCAGGGCGCGCCACATAGGGCGTACGCGCGCCCAGCGCGTGAATACGGCCGATGAAACGGCCCAACCATTCAAGCGTATCGCGCCGGTCGAGTTCGGGCGCGCGTCCGCCACGCCGCTCGAATACCGCGAAGCGAAAACCACCAAACGCATGCAGTGTCCGCCCGCCCAGTTCGCGCGCCGGCACGGCCGGCACCTCGTGCGCAGCAAGCTCCGCGACGAAGCCGTGCTCCTCGAGAATCGCGGCATCGGACCAGCGCTCAGGACGATAGAACTTCGCAACGACAGGCGGACCGTCTTCGACGCCAACCTGATAGACGCGGTTCTCGTAACTGTTGAGCGGCAACAGGCGGCCGTCGGTGCGCACGCCGTGCTCGGCAAGTACGCTATCGAGCGCATCGAGCACGCATTCGGGTGTGAGCTGCGTGAAGGGGTGCGTCGAAGGCGCCCCGGCGCCGGAGGAATCGGGGGAAGAATGTTCGTTCATGCCGGCATTGTGCCGCATCGACGTGCAGCCCGGCGCTTACCTCAACCCGTAAGGACTACACCCAAGGCCCATGGAGCCCTGGCAACCCAGCGTCATACCAATCAATGCGTGAGCGCACCGGCGGGGCGCGCAACGAGCTCGCCCGTGTCGATCAGATCTTCAAGAAAGAACGGTTCGGTGTTGAGCTGCAGCGATGCACCAGGTTCTCCGGCGTACCAGACGACCATCGCCATATCGCCGAGAATGCGCATGACGATCCCGCGTGCGCCGTGTGGCACCGCAATATGCACGGATCGGACGATGGAACAGATTTGCATGATGAGTTTCCCCGTAGAGAGTCGATAGCCTAATTGTTCACGCGTCTCGCCTCGTTGAAAAGGGGGAGGTGACGGCCGATTAACCGCCATTTCGCCGGATAACCCTTACGAGACGCTGACTTCCAGTAAAACCTACTGGAAAACACGGTATTTCCCTTGCCCAGCGGGGCGACGTACGGGCGAAACGCGAACGGCGCGCTAGAGTAGCAGATGTGGATCACCGCAAAAGTCGCGCGAAGTCGGCCCCTGCGAGGGCATGCCGATTGCCCGCACGCCTTACGGCCAGGCACTTGTCGAGACAGGAGGACACCATCATGAAAGAACCGGGCAAGCGAAGCATCTTGCGCATGTCCATCGCCGCCTGCGCATGGCTCGCGCTCGCGGCCTGCGTGCACAGGTCCGACTACGTAAAGCCGACGGCGACGACCGCCGGTGTCCAGTCCACTCCAACGATCGATGCGCCCGCCGCAACCGATCCGGCGATAAAGCCGCAACCCGCCCCCGCGCCCCAATAGCGCGGGATGAGCGAAACGCCCGTCTATCTCGAACGCGGCTCGCGTGCCTACTGGCGCGCGAGTCTCGCTTTGCTGTTCGCCGGTTACGCCACCTTTTCCCTGCTCTATTGCGTGCAACCGTTGCTGCCGGCGTTCTCGGCTACGTTCGGCACGAGCCCCGCGCAAAGCAGCCTTGCCGTTTCGCTGACCACAGCCGTTCTGGCCTGCGCGATTTTCGTGGCCGGTTTCGCATCCGAAGCCGTGAGCCGTCATACGCTGATGACCGGCTCGCTCGCCACTTCCGCCGTCCTCACGCTCGCCGTTGCCCTCGTGCCGCATTGGCCGGAATTGCTTGTGCTGCGGGCGCTCGAAGGCGCCGCGCTCGGCGGCGTTCCCGCCGTCGCGATGGCGTATCTCGCCGAAGAGGTCCACCCCGATGGGCTCGGGCTCGCAATGGGTCTTTATGTCGGCGGCACCGCGATCGGCGGAATGGCCGGCCGTGTTATCGCCGGCACGCTGGCCGATCGTTTTTCCTGGCGCATCGCGGTGGCTGCGATCGGCGTGCTGGGGTTCGCGGCCATGCTGGCCTTCCGCGCGCTGCTGCCGCCATCGCGCCACTTCACGCCAAGACGCGGCGCGGGCCTTGCCATGCACCGCGCCGCACTCGCGAACCATCTCGCCTACCCGGCGCTGCGCGTATTGATCGCGATGGGTTTCGTCCTGATGGGCAGCTTCGTCACGCTCTACAACTACGTCGGCTACAGGCTGCTCGGGCCGCCCTATCAGCTCTCGCAAGCGCAGATCGGCGCAATCTTTCTCGTGTACCTCGTCGGTGTCATCGCGTCGCCGATGTCGGGGCGCCTTGCCGACGCAATCGGCCGTCCGCGCGTGCTCGCGGGCAGCCTGATCCTGATGCTGGTGGGCGTCGCGTTGACGCTGTTCGCCTCCATAGCAGCCGTCGTGGCCGGCATCGCGTTCGTTACCTTCGGCTTCTTCGCCGGCCATGCCGTAACGAGCGGATGGATCGGTCGCCGCGCGAAGGCGGCAAAGGGACAAGCCGCTGCGCTCTATCTGCTCGCCTACTACCTCGGATCCAGTGTGATCGGCTGGTGGGGCGGCCATTGGTTCAGCGCTTACGGCTGGCACGGTGTGGCGGCGCTCGTCGGCGCGCTGCTCATATGCGGCACCGCCGCTGCAGCGTGGCTCGGGGGACAGGAAGGCAGCGCCGGTTAAGCCGGCGTGCGCCATGCGGCAACGCCGCGCAATATGTGGCACACGCCTACATCAAACCGTCTACCGTTTCCTATACTCCTTGAATAAGCGCGACACATGCCGCAGCAGGCCGCGACAGGCCGAGCGGCGGCAAGACGCGCCACGTTGGGGACAAGGAGGGCACGAGCATGTCGAACTTCACGGTTAGCGACTTCATCCTGTTGATTCCGATGGCGCTTGCCGGCGCGCTGTTCCTGGGCGCGCTGCCAACCTCCTCCCGCTTTCTGCACAACGTCCTGCGCGTACTCGGGGCGCTGATCGGTGTCGTTTTTGCCGTGGTGCTCGTCGAGGGCCTGCCCGTACTCATGTAGCTGCGGCGCGCAAAACCGCGCAGCCGCGCAGCACCGGCGCCGCGATGGACCGGCGCGCACGCGCGCGGCCGCTCGCCAGAGAACTACCGCGTGGCGATGGCCGCCGGCAAAGCCGGCGGCGGTCCGACGCGCGGCTTCAGGTGCGGGGCCTCAGATCCAAGGCCTCAAGTCCGAAGCGCCAGATCCGAGACTTCAGATAGGCTGGTCCGTCGACGGTTTTTCCCACAGATTGATGCCGCCCTCGGTCGCATAGCGATCGATTTCTGCCAGTTCTTCGCTACTGAACGCCAGCTGCGCGAGCGCACCGACGTTCTCGCGTACCTGCTCCGGCCGGCTCGCGCCGATCAGTGCGGAGGTCACGCGCGCATCGCGCAACGTCCACGCGAGCGCCATCTGCGCGAGGCTTTGACCACGCCGCTTGGCGATCGCGTCGAGCTTGCGCACGTGCTCGATGTTCTCCGCGCTCAAATGGCTCTGTTGCAACGACCCGCCGCCGGGCTTGTTGACGCGCGCATCAGCCGGCACGCCGTTCAGGTACTTCGACGTAAGCAGCCCCTGCGCCAACGGCGTAAAGGCGATGCAACCGGTTCCAACGTCGGCAAGCGTATCGAGCAGTTCGCTTTCGACCCAGCGGTTCAGCAGGTTGTAGGCCGGCTGATGGATCAAGAGCGGCACCTTGTGCTCACGCAGCAGTGCGGCCATTTCGCGCGTCTTCGCAGCAGAGTACGACGAGATACCGACGTAGAGCGCCTTACCCTGATGGACGGCGCTCGCCAGTGCACCGGCGGTCTCCTCGAGCGGCGTATCGGCGTCGAAGCGATGCGAGTAGAAGATGTCGACGTAGTCGAGCCCCATGCGCGCGAGACTTTGGTCGAGGCTGGACAGCACGTACTTGCGCGAGCCGCCGCCTTGGCCGTACGGGCCCGGCCACATGTCCCAACCGGCCTTCGTCGAAATCAGAAGCTCGTCGCGATAGGGACGGAAGTCGTCCTTGAACAGGCGCCCGAAGTTGATTTCGGCCGTGCCGTACGGCGGCCCGTAATTGTTCGCCAGATCGAAATGCGTGATGCCGAGATCGAACGCCGTGCGCAGGATTTCGCGCTGCGTGGAAAGCGGCGTCGTGTCGCCGAAGTTGTGCCAGAGCCCCAGCGACAAGGCGGGCAACTTCAGTCCCGACTTGCCGCACGTGCGGTATTGCATTTCCGAATAGCGATCCGATGCTGCTTGGTAATTCATCTGTGTCCTCGCCTTGGTCAATGAAAGCACCTGCCTCGCAGGCACCGCAAACACCTTGCCTCCTCATACCGGGGCGACTGCGCGCGCCGCCGCGCACCGGTGGACCGACTCACGCATCTCCCCTACACTGCCGCGACTCCCATCGATCGAGAAGAACTGCCATGATGAAAGCCTTTTCCCTCGCGCTGATCGCGCTTGGTGTCGTCCTGCTCTATTTTGGCGGTCAGTCGTTCCACTCGTTGGCGAACGACGTGTCGCGCTTCGTCACCGGTGCCCCGACGAATAAAACGCTCTGGCTGATCGGGCTCGGCGTCGTTGCGACAATCGGGGGCCTCACAGGCCTCATCGTTTCGTCGCGCCCGACGGGCCGACGGTAAGTTCTGCTTATTGATATCGGCCCGCCGCCACGGCAGCGGGCGGGCCGGCAGTGCGTTCAGAACGCCACGTCGGGCTTGCCGGCCGAGCGCGTGCCGGGCAGCGGCGGGTTGCTCGCGCCATGATAGGTGAACACGAGTGAAAATTTGACGTCGTCCGTTTCGTTGCGTCCTGCCGAATGCAGGGTGTTGCAGTGGAAAAAGACGACATCGCCGGCCTCGAGCGCCGGCGAGACTGCCGTGCGGATCAGCGCCTCGTTGGCAGGCAGATCGGCCCTGAAGAACTTGGCCGCATCGAACGATTCCGACGTGAACGTTGCATCGTGCGAGCCCGGTACGAACCACAGCGCACCGTTCTCCACCGTCTCATTGCCGAGTGCGAGCCACGTCGAGACCAGATCGTCACGCTCGAACGACCAGTAGCGTGCGTCGCGGTGCCAGCCCGTGAGGCTGCCGTAGGTCGGATGTTTCGTCATCACGCAGTTGTGGTGAGCGCGGGACAGGCGGGGGGCTTCGCCGAAGTACAACTCCATCCAGCCGCGAATCTCGGGCGCAGTCGCCCAATCGCGGAACAACGCATGGCGCGCGTAGGCATCGAGCAGCCGCCGCACCGTATGGCCGCCGGGCGCGTGTTTCGATTCAGGCGCGCCCGGGTAGCGCAGGTCGGCTTCGTACTCGAGCGGCTGCGCCGGATCGGCCAGCTGCTCAAGCGCGACGGCCTTCAACTCGGCGCAGCGCGCGGGCGGCACGAGCCCGCGAACGACGACGAAACCCTGTTTGCGCAGCATCTCCACCTGTTCTTTTTTTGAATGCTCTGACATGAGACGGTCCGTAGGCTCGATTCGGGTTCGGAAACGTTTCATTGTAAGGCCGGCGACAAACCGGTGCCCGCATGCCCGCAACACCGACGGTGCGGCGCGTTGGCGCATGGGCCCGAGCAGTCCCTGCCCCGCGCGCATCCGCGCCCGGTGCGCGGGTGTTCACGACTTACAAGCGTCACGAATCCCGTGTAGGCTGCCGCGCATGTCGATATTGCTTTGCGACCTCCTTCGTCGCCCTCTTCGCTGCCGCGTCATACCGCGCGTCTTCGGATGCCTCCCCAGACCGGCCGCGCCCGCTGAACGCCGGCGCATTGCAGGCATGATTTCTGCAGATGCCCTTCCGGCTTCACACGCGGTTCGCGGCTGACCCGCCCCGCTTTTCCTGTTATCGATCATGCACAGACGTCTCGCTTTGCGCGCCCGGCAAGCCGCGCTCAACATTGCGCCCCGCGCCACGCACCGCGCCTCGGTGCGCACCTTGCGGCACCACGCTGCACGCGCACGCCGCATTGCCCTGCCGCAAACGCACCATCATGAGGAACGCGGCCTCCTGCGCGTTTGGTTGCAAGCGCTCGTTCGGACCCTCGACATGAAGCACGCGGCCAAGCGGTTCTCGTTGCGCGCGTTGCTGCGCCACCCTGCGCGCCGACGCCGCAGCGCTGCGCCGGTCGCAGCGACCGGCGGCACGCGTCCGATTTCGAGCCGTCGGCCGCGCCGGCTCTCGCCAAGCGCAGGCTGGTTCGGCTTCGGGTTCGGCTCGCGATAGCCTGGGCATTCGTCTTTGAGCCATGGCCGCCGGCGCCTGCCTGTCTGGCGGCCGGCCGAAGGCTCGTATGCGAAGCGGCGACGGTCTACTATGTGAGAGGTGAGCTCCATGCTTCGTCGCCGTCGCCCCTACGAAGCATCGTAGAATCGTCGCTTCGAATCCGCTCGACCGAGCGTTGCACCGCGCGCGCCGCCATGACCACACCTGCCCCCGCGAAGCCGCCGCATAAGCGGCCGTCGAAACGCACGATTAACGTACTGACGTTCCTCGTGGGCATCGCCACCCTTGCCGCCGGTATCGGTTGGCTGACTTATTCGTGGCTCGTCGATCGCGAAATGCCGTATTTCGCGATACCGCTCGTTCTCACCGTACCCGTCATCGTGGCCGTCGCGTTCCGCAATTGCTGGGACTGAGCGCGCTCGAGCGTGCCCGCGCCAACGGGTATGCGCGTTGCACGTCATCGTCGCGATCCGGAACAAACGGGAGTAAAGCGATGACACCCTCGCGATTCATGTACCGCGGCAAACGCGTGGTTCAGAACAGCAGTACCGAGAACGGAGGAACGGGCGGGGCGCAGCAACCGCAGCCGCCAGCCAAGCCGGGCGACGAACCGGGCGGTAACGCTCCCCTGCCAGATCTGCCCGATCCGACGGAAGTGGGCGAAGACGGCTGAGGGGCGCCGCTGACGGCGCGTCGCGCCCGGACAACAAAAAACCCAACACGGCGGCTGGGTTTTTTATTCGTGCCCCGAAATGTTCGGGCGAAGGGCAAGGCGGACGGCCTGCCCCGTCACTTCAGGCAACGGCGGCCACGGGCTCGGTGCCGGCGGCTTCGGCCAGTGCGAGCGCCTTGTCCGTCGCTTCCCACGAGAACTCCGGCTCTTCGCGGCCGAAGTGGCCGTAAGCAGCCGTCTTTTCGTAGATCGGACGCAGCAGATCGAGCATCTGGATGATGCCCTTCGGACGCAGATCGAAATGCTCGCGCACGAGTTCCGTGATCGTTGCATCCGACACGCGGCCCGTGCCGAACGTGTTGACCATCACCGAGGTGGGCTGCGCCACGCCGATTGCGTAGGACACCTGAATCAGCGCACGCGATGCGAGGCCCGCCGCCACGATGTTCTTTGCCACATAGCGGCCGGCATAGGCAGCCGAACGGTCGACCTTCGACGGATCCTTGCCCGAGAATGCGCCGCCGCCGTGGGGCGCCGCACCGCCGTACGTGTCGACGATGATCTTGCGACCCGTCAGACCGCAGTCGCCTTGCGGGCCGCCAATCACGAAACGGCCGGTCGGGTTCACGAGGAACTTGATGTCGCCCTTGATCAGCTCGGCCGGCAGCGTCGGCTTGATCACTTCTTCGATCACGGCTTCGCGCAGCACGGCAAGGTCGATATCGGGTGCATGCTGCGTCGAGAGCACGACCGTGTCGATCGAATGCGGCTTGCCGTCGACGTAGCGAACCGTCACTTGCGACTTCGCATCGGGACGCAGCCAGGGCAAGCGGCCGTCGCGACGCAGGCTCGCCTGACGCTCGACCAGACGGTGCGACAGGTGGATCGGCAGCGGCATCAGCTCAGGCGTTTCGTCGCAGGCATAGCCGAACATCAGGCCCTGGTCGCCCGCACCTTGATCGAGGTTGTTGTCGTGTGCACGATCGACGCCCTGGGCGATATCGGGCGATTGCTTGTCGTACGCGACGAGCACGGCGCAACCGCGGTAGTCGATACCGTAGTCCGTATTGTCGTAGCCGATGCGCTTGATCGTATCGCGCGCGATCTGGATGTAGTCGACGTTGGCCGTCGTCGTGATTTCGCCGGCCAGCACCACGAGACCCGTGTTGCAGAGCGTTTCGGCAGCGACGCGCGAGTATTTGTCTTGCGCCAGAATGGCGTCGAGGATCGCGTCCGAGATTTGGTCGGCGACCTTGTCGGGATGGCCTTCGGAAACAGATTCGGACGTGAAGAGATAGTCGTTTGCCACGTTTGCAGACTCCAAGGTTACGGTTGAGTTCACGTAGCCAGCTTCGGGAGCCTGAAGCGGCGACGCTTTAGCGGATTTCCATGACCGTCGGCCCAGGTACGTCAGGACCGGCAGCTTCGCCCCGCAAGTTGTCTATTAACTCGGCGAAGCCCGTATTATAACGGGTTCTCTGGTTTGTCAAAGCGAAAGCCCCCGTGCCCTACATTATTTTGTTGGTTCTGCGTTCCCGCCCCGATTCCGCCCGGCGCCCGGCACGCGGCGCTTGCGGAGCGTGCCCATGCTGAGCCGTATCGGGACGCAATTGGCCATCGGATTGCTCAAGTTTCTGGCAATCCTGCCGTACGGTTTCGTCGCCCGGCTCGGCGACGGTCTCGGCTGGCTGCTCTATCAAATCCCGAGCCGCCGCCGCCGCGTCGTGCATACGAATCTCTCGCTCTGCTTTCCCGAGTGGAGCGAGGAAAAGCGCGAAGACATCGCGCAGAAGCATTTCCGCCACGCGATCCGCAGCTATGTCGAACGCAGCGTCCAGTGGTTCGGTTCGCTCGAAAAGCTCGAGAAGCTCGTCCAGGTGGACAGCGAAGTCGACCTGACCGACCCGAACATGCCGCCGACCTTGCTGCTCGGCTTCCATTTCGTCGGTATCGAGGCGGGCTCCGTCTTTATCAATCACGCCCTGCGGCGACGTTGCGGCGCGCTTTACCAGCCGATGTCGAACAAGGTGCTCGACGATGTCGCCAAAGCGGCGCGCGGCCGCTTCGGCGCCGACATGGCGAGCCGCGCCGACAGCGCGCGCATCGTCCTGCGCTGGCTGCGCGAAAGAAAGCCCGTGATGCTCGGCGCCGACATGGACTACGGCATACGCAACTCGACGTTCGTGCCGTTCTTCGGCATACCGACCTGCACACTGACGGCCGTCGGCCGGTTCGCTCAGGTCGGCCATGCGCAGATCCTGCCGTTCATCGGCGAAGTCCTGCCGAACTACAAGGGCTACCGGTTGCGCGTATTCAAGCCGTGGGAGAACTATCCGACCGGCGACGACGATGCCGATGCCCGCCGCATGAACGCGTTCCTCGAAGAACAGATCCCGCGCATTCCCGAGCAGTATTACTGGGTGCACAAGCGCTTCAAGACACGGCCGCCCGGCATGCCGAGCGTGTACTGAGCACACCGAAACGTCCGCTAAGGCAGCACGAGGCCCGCGCACGCCGGCGCACCTCACTTACAATAGCGCCACCATGAAACTCAAGTTCACCAAGATGCAGGGCGCGGGCAACGACTTCATCGTGCTCGACGGCTACAGCCAGAGCCTCGCGCTCACGCCCGAGCGTGTGCGCGCGCTCGCCGACCGGCATTTCGGCATCGGCGCCGACCAGCTGCTGCTCGTCGAACGCCCGAGCGGCCCCGATGCCGACTTCAAATACCGCATCTTCAATTGCGACGGCGGCGAAGTCGAACATTGCGGCAACGGCGCGCGCTGCTTCGTCAAATTCGTACGCGACGCGCATCTGACCGACAAGGAAACCGTGCGCGTCGAGGTGCACGGCGGGCTCATCACGCTCACGATGCAGCGCAACGGCGAAGTCGTCGTGGACATGGGGCGCCCCACGTTCGAGCCGGCCCGTGTACCGTTCGACGCAACGGGTCTCGCGGGCCGCCGCGAAGGTAACGACACCGTCTGGCCCGTCGAAGCGGCCGGGCAAACGCACTGGGTCTCGGTTGTCTCGATGGGCAACCCCCATGCCGTGTGCGTCGTCGACGACGTGGCCGCCTTCCCGGTCGGCACCGTCGGTCCGGCGATCGAACGGCATGCGCGGTTTGCACAGCGCGTAAATGCAGGCTTCATGCAGGTCGTCTCGCGCCGGGAAATCAACCTGCGCGTGTTCGAGCGCGGCGCCGGCGAGACCCTCGCCTGCGGCACCGGCGCCTGCGCGGCCGTCGCCGCCGGTATTCGCCGCGGTCTCGTCGACTCGCCGGTCACCGTCCATACGCGCGGCGGCACGCTGACGATCGCCTGGGACGGCGCACGCGACGAAGACGCCACGCTGACGATGGCCGGTCCCGCTGCAACCGTATTCGAAGGCGAGATCGAACTCCCCGATCCGGCCGATTGATCCGAACGCCGGAGCGAGCCGCCTGAACCGCACGCTCGACAGGCTGCTCGATCGACCCGCCATCCCGCTGTCCGCTGCCCTCTTGTTGCCGAAATCATGAACGAACGCGAAGTCGCCGAATACCTGCTCGCCAACCCGGAGTTCTTCTCGCAGCACGCCGAGCTGCTCGCCACGATCCGGCTCGCGAACCCGCACGGCAAGGCAGCCGTTTCGCTGCAGGAGCGGCAGATGGAAATCCTGCGCGAAAAGTACAAGCTGCTCGAGCGGCGCCTGGCCGAGCGGATGCGCTACGGCCACGAGAACGACAGCATCGCCGCCAAGTTCAACCGCTGGACCGCGCGCGTGGTCGCCGAGCGCGACGCGTATGCCCTGCCGCGTGTGATCACACTCGGCCTCGTCGCAGTCTTCGACGTGCCGCAAGCGGCGCTGCGCCTGTGGGACGTGGCCGAGCCTTACCGCTATGCCGATTTCGCGCGCCCTGTCGGCGAGGAAGTGCGCCTCTTCGCGAACGGGCTCGCAACGCCGTACTGCGGGGCGAACTCGGGCTTCGAGGCCGCGCAGTGGCTCGCGGGCGACTCGGCCGCACGCACTGGCGCCGACGAGACCGCCACGTCGGTCGCACTGCTCGCGCTGCGCGACCCGCAGGCAATCGAGAGGAGCACGAAGGAATCGGCCGACGACGAACCCGCCACCGCTTCGAGCGTGCCGACGTTCGGCTTGCTCGTGATGGGCTCGCCCGATCCGCGGCGCTTCCACGAAGAGATGGGCACCGACTTCCTGACACAAATCGCCACGCTCACGAGCGCTGCGGCGAGCCGCCTGCTCGCGCGAAGCTGAAGGCGCGGGACGCACCGCCGTGGAGCAGACCGACGACGCCCTGATCAGCGCCTACCTCGACGGCCTCGCCCATGCGCGGCGATTGTCCGAGCATACGCTGCGCAGTTACGCGCACGAGCTCGGGGAACTGAAGACGCTCGCCAAAGGCCGCCCGCTTGCAAGCCTCACGGCAACCGATATGCGCGGCGCAGTCGCGCGCGCGCATGCTGGAGGGCTGTCGGCTCGCTCGATCTCACACCGGCTCTCGGCATGGCGCGCGTTTTACCGCTGGCTCGCCGAGCGCGTCGGGATGGCGGCCAACCCCGTCGCAACGGTGCGTGCGCCGAAACAACCGAAGCGCCTGCCGAAAGCGCTGTCCGTGGACGACGCGAACGCACTGATGGAAGCCGCGCCGGCCGATGGCGCCGAAGGGCTGCGCGATCATGCCATTCTGGAGCTGTTCTACTCGTCGGGGCTGCGTCTGGCCGAACTCGTCGGTCTCGACGTCGGATTCGCGCAGGGCCCCGAGTACCGCTCGGCGGGTTGGCTCGACCTCGGTGCCGCCGAGGTCACCGTCCTTGGCAAGGGCAACCGCCGCCGCACGGTGCCCGTGGGCACGAAGGCGCTCGCGGCATTGCGCGCGTGGCTGGCGGTGCGCGACACGTTCGTCAAAGGCGACCCGCACCCGCTCTTTTTATCGGCGCGCGGCGCGCGGATGTCGCCGAACGTCGTGCGCACGCGCGTGAAGCGCGCGGCGCTCGCGGCCGGCATCCCGGCCAACGTTCACCCGCACGTGCTGCGCCATTCGTTCGCAACACACGTGCTGCAATCGAGCGGCGACCTGCGCGCGGTGCAGGAACTGCTTGGCCACGCGAGCGTGTCCGCGACGCAGATCTACACGTCGCTCGACTTTCAACATCTCGCCAAGATTTACGACACGGCTCATCCGCGCGCGAAAAAGCGCAGCTAAAGACGCACCGAATATGAATACCGTTACGCTCAAACCGTCGAAAGAAAAATCGCTGCTGCGCCGGCACCCCTGGATTTACGCCAATGCGATCGATCGCGTCGACGGCAAGCCCGCGCCCGGCGCGACTGTCCTCGTGCGTGCACATGACGGGCGCTTCCTCGCGCGCGCCGCCTACAGCCCGCACTCGCAAATCCGCCTGCGCGTCTGGAGCTTCGACGAGAACGAGCCGATCGACCACGCGTTCTTCAAGCGCCGCGTGCAGCGTGCGGTCGCGCACCGCCGCGCCTTCGTCAGCGATACGCTTGCCGTGCGACTCATCTTCGGCGAAGCCGACGGCCTGCCCGGCCTCATCGTCGACCATTACGTCGAGGACGGCGGCACCGGACGCGGCCAGCTCGTCTGCCAATTCATGGCGGCCGGCGTCGAGGCGTGGAAAGAGGCGATCGTCGCCGCGCTCGTCGGCGCGACGGACTGCCCGAACGTGTACGAGCGCTCCGACGTCTCGATCCGCGAGAAGGAAGGCCTTGCCCAAACGACGGGCGTGCTCGCCGGCGACGCACCGCCCAAGACGCTGATCACGCGCGAAAACGGCGTGCGCTATCACGTCGACGTCGAAACGGGCCACAAAACGGGCTTCTACGTCGATCAGCGCGACAATCGGGCCCTCGTGCAGGCCTACGCCGGCGAACGCGACGTGCTGAACTGCTTCTGCTACACGGGCGGTTTCTCGCTCGCGGCGATGAAAGGCGGCGCGCGCCGCGTCGTCTCGATCGATTCGTCGGGCGAAGCCCTCTCGCTCGCTCGCGCCAATGTCGAGGCGAACGGCTTCGATGCAGCCCGCGCGCAATGGCTCGACGCCGACGCCTTCAAGACACTGCGGCGCCTGGCCGACGAAGGCGAGCGGTTCGACCTCGTCGTACTCGATCCGCCGAAGTTCGCGCCTGCGCGCGAGCACGTGGATCGTGCAGCCCGCGCCTACAAGGACATCAACCTGTCGGGCTTGCGCCTGCTGCGCCCGGGCGGCCTCTTGTTCACCTACTCGTGCTCAGGCGCGATCGATGCGGACTTGTTCCAGAAGATCGTGGCCGGGGCGGCTGCCGATGCCCGCGTCGATGCGCGCATTCTCAAGCGGCTCGGTGCCGGGCTCGACCATCCGCTGCTCGCGGCCTTCCCCGAAGGCGAGTACCTGAAAGGGCTGTGGCTGCAGGACCGGGCGGAGGATAAGGCGGTGCTGGAAGACCAGTTTGCCGCACTGAACGACCTGGGCCTGCTGACGGATCCGATCACGCTGCTGCCCGGCTGGATGCAGACGATCGCGCACCTCAACCCGGTG
>CBJMQH010000046.1:0-16105 GCA_966431825.1 uncultured Trinickia sp. | reverse complement strand
GCCGCCGTCGTGGCGCAGTGGTTCCGCGACCAGGGCGCCAGGCGCGTGTCGATCTTGGTGCCTACAAAACGCTCGTGGCACAAGGGAAGGACACAGGGCCGGCGCTTGCACACGTCCATGCGGCATTGAGCGCGAGCGAGCGCGAGCTGGCCGCCTACGGCGCATTGCCCGGCAGCGGCGAGGCGGAACTCGCTTTGGCCAATGCGCTGCGTGCGGCGCGCGGCAAGCTGATGAAAGAAGCGCTCGGGCCGCAGGTCGCGGCGCTCGATCAAAACGATTTCGCGACGTTCCGAATGATCGAGCGGCAAGCGCCGGAGACGTTGTTCGCCGACTACAGGCAGGCGGCACGCCAACTCGAAGATTTCCAGACCGGGGCGCAGAAGGCGCATTTCGATGCCGCACAGCGGCGCTTTCGCGGGTTGTGTCTCATCTTCGCCATCGTAGGCGCGGGTGCGCTCGGACTGGCGCTCGTTGCGCGCAGTGTGCTGAGCGCGTCGATCGTTAAGCCGATCACGGCCGCGATCGATCATTTCGAACGTATCGCCGCGGGCGACCTCGGCACGACGATCGAAGCAACCGGGCGCGGCGAGATGGGGCGGCTGATGGCGGCACTCGCACGCATGCAGGCGAGCCTTGCCGCTGCGGTCACGCGGGTGCGCGAGGGCACCGCGCAGATCAAGGCCGGTGTGCACGATATCGCGAGTGGTAACGCAGACCTGTCTGAACGCACGGAGCAGCAGGCTGCAACGCTCGAACAAACGGCGTCGAGCCTCACCGCGCTGACCACGATGGTCGCGCAAAACGCGACGCACGCACGGCAGGCGAGTGCGTTGGCCGGCACTGCCTCGGCGACGGCCGCGCGTGGCGGCGATGCGGTGCATGAGGTCGTCGATGCGATCGCCGATATGTCGGCTGACTCGACGAAGATCGTCGACATCATCGGTGCGATCGAAGGCGTGGCGTTCCAGACCAACATCCTGGCGCTGAACGCAGCCGTCGAGGCGGCGCGGGCAGGCGAGGGCGGCCGCGGTTTCGCCGTCGTCGCGGGCGAGGTACGGGCGCTCGCCCAGCGTGCAGCGGCCGCCGCGAAGGAAATCCGCGAGTTGATGAGCGCGTCGGTGGCCAAGGTGCAAAACGGGACCGAGCTCGCCGGGCGCGCACGCGCGGCAATGGAAGAGATCGTGCGCGGCACGCGCGAGGTCACTGAGATCATCGGGCAGATCAGCCAGGCATCCGATCGGCAGTCGCGCGGCATCGAAGAAATCAACGTCGCCGTCGCGCAGATGGATCGCGCGACGCAGCAAAACGCGGCGCTTGTCGAGCAGGCCGCTTCCGCGGCGGCGTCGCTCGAAGAGGAAGCGCGCCGGCTCGACGAGACGGTAGCCACATTCAAGCTGGCGGGGCCGCCGCGCTCGTCGCTCGCCACGCATCATTCTCTTCATTCACCACCGGGTACGCCGGCACGGCAAGCCCTCATTCGCGCATGACCCTGGCAGAGCATTCTTCTTTTGGACGGCTGATCGTCGGCATGACTGACGATGGTAAGACCTTTCGCCCTGGCGATTGGGCCGAGCGCCTCGCCGGGGTGATCACCCTGTTCGTACGCGAGCGGCGGCCCGATGCCCTCGTGGCTTCGACCTGGCTCGCCATGCCGTGTGTCGAGCGCGGCGTCAGGTGTTTGCGGGTATCGGCAGCACTCGTCGAGGTGTGCCCGGACGCGTTTGAATTCGTCATGCGCTTTGCCGATGACAACGGGCTCGTCGTCGAACCCGGCGGCGAGCACGACTAGTCGCAGGCGTTTGTTCAGCTCGACTGCACGCGTCGGGAAGGGCTGCTAGAGTGGCGTCTTTCGCCCGCTACGGAGAGACGACGATGCAATTGATCGGCATGTTGGATTCCCCTTTCGTGCGCCGCGTTGCGGTGTCGTTAGCCATCCTCGGTATCGAATTCGAGCATCGCTCGGTCTCGGTGTTCCGCCATTTCGACACGTTCTCAGCCCTGAACCCCGTGGTGAAAGCGCCGACGCTGATCGACGACGACGGCACCGTTCTCATCGATTCGAGCTTGATCCTCGACTACTTCGACCACGGCGTTGCCGCGGAGCGCCGGCTGATGCCGCAGGCGCTGGACGAGCGCCGGCGCGCGTTGCACCTGATCGGTTTCGCGCTCGCGGCTTGCGAGAAGACGGTGCAGATCGTCTACGAACGCGAGCTGCGTCCGAAGGAAAAGCAGCACGCACCGTGGATCGAGCGCGTCACCGGCCAACTGGCGGCCGCCTACGACGTGCTCGAACGCGATCTGGCCGGTGCGGCGCAGGCCGGCTGGCTCTTCGGAGATCGCATCATGCAGCCCGACATCACTGTCGCCGTGGCGTGGCGCTTCACCCAGTACGCGCTGCCCGGCGTGCTCGACGCCGGGCGGTATCCGACGCTCGCCGCACATTCGGCACGGGCCGAAGCGTTGCCCGCGTTCGCCGGTGCTCCGCTGGAGTAACGCCGCTCGACACAGGTTCCAGCGCGCCGCGATTGTTCACCGAATCCGACTTGTGACTTTTGGTTTCGCGCATTTATCCGCGGCGGGTATACCCCTAGAATCGATTTCATCGTAGCGCCGATGCCGCCCCAAAGGGCCGCTCGGGCGCCAGGTGGAAAAGGGGGGAGCCATCATGAAGGACCTGATCGAACGTCAGCTCTACAGCCCATCGGTGGTGTTGCCGATGGTCGCACTCATGGAATTGATGGTGTCGCACGATTTCAACTTGAGCCAGGTGGGTGCTGTCGTCGCCACACGCGGTGCGCGGGCCGCACTGGCCCGTTCGCGCTCGTTCTTCGGCGCGCATGGCGCGGCTGCTGCCGCGGCAGCAGCCTGAGGCGGGTCATGAAAGCGGTCCGTGTCGGGCTGATTTCCGACACGCACAATCTCGTGCGTCCCGAAGCGCTGGCATGGCTCGCCGGCTGCGATGCGATCGTGCATGCCGGCGATATCTGTGCGCCGCATGTGCTCGAAGCGCTCGCGCGGATCGCGCCCGTCACGGCGGTGCGGGGCAACAACGACCGAGGCGAGTGGGCCGCAGCCCTGCCGCTCGCGACGACGCTCGAAATAGCCGGCGCGACGATCCACGTTGTTCATGACCGGGCCGATTTGACGCTCGATGCGAGTGCGGCGGCCTTCGATGCGGTCGTGACAGGGCACTCGCACAAGCCTTCGATCGAGACGCGCGGCGGCGTACTGTTCGTCAACCCGGGCAGCGCAGGGCCCCGGCGCTTCAAGCTGCCCGTTTCGGCGGGTGTCCTCATCGTCGACGGCGGTCGCATCGAGGCACACGTCGGGACTTTGCTGTCTTAAGCAGACCGTAATACCCGATAACGGACTTAAAACCAACCAACAACGAATCGGAGTCCTCAGTGCATCCCCACCCGCAAGCGAGCCTCCCGCATTCCGCGCCCACGATCCGCCACCGTAGCATCGAGATTGACGGCGTGAAGCTGTTCTATCGCGAAGCAGCCGAACCGATCGCATGGTTGATTCGGCGCTTTCTAACCTCTTGATCCAGGAGCTTGGCACGATGTCCACACGACCGTTGACCCTCATCGCCGAACTGCGCGCAAAACCGGGCAGCGAGGCGCAGCTCGGCGAGCGGCTGTTGCAGCTCGTCGAACCGTCGCGCACCGAAGCAGGATGTATCAACTACGACGTGCACCAATCCGACGACGATCCCGCGCGCTGGATCGTCTACGAGAACTGGCGCTCCGAGGCCGACCTCGACGCGCACCTGAAAACGCCGTACCTCGTGCAATTCGCGCAAGCCTGCACTGAATTGCTCGGCGAACCGATGGTGCTGCGCAAGATGTCGATGCGCTCGGCTCAGATCGCGCCGAAGCGCTGAGTCGCGGACCGCCTCAGCGCGCCACGCGAACCCGAAAACGAAGGGCCGGCCCGCGCCGTGAGGCGAGGGCCGGCCCTTTGTCTTCATCTATCGTTACGCCGCGCCGCACACCGGGCGCACGCAGCGCTCAGGCCATCAGGCTTCCGACGGCGGCACGAAACCGGCGGCCTGATCGGCGCCTTCGCCGAAGAAGAACTTCTCCGTCTGCTTCATCAGATACTGGCGCGCGCGCGGGTCGGCCATGTTCAACCGGTTTTCGTTGATCAACATCGTTTGATGCTTGAGCCACGATTGCCACGCTTCCTTCGAGACGTTCTCGTAGATGCGCTTGCCCAGTTCGCCGGGCAGCGGGGGGAAGTCGAGGCCTTCGGCTTCCTTGCCGAGCTTCGCGCATTGAATCATGCGAGTCATCGTCTGCTTCTCCTGTGTCGGTCCTGCAATCAAATGGGGTTGGCGCGCCGGCACCCGAAAACGGCCGGCGAGCGCGCAAGTTAGAGGTGTTTCATCAGCACGAGCGATTTGCGCTGCCAGTTGTAGAGCCGGCGGCGGTCTTCCGGCAAATCGTCGACGGTGACCTTGACGAAGCCGCGCTTGAGGAACCAGTGCTCGGTGCGCGTCGTCAGCACGAAGATCCGCGTGAGGCCGCGCGCCCGTGCGCGCTGCTCGATGCGCTTCAAGAGCCGCTCGCCGTCGCCCGAACCCTGCGCTTCCGGCGCCACGGTGAGGCAAGCCATTTCGCCGATCCGCTCTTGCGGGTACGGGTAGAGCGCCGCGCAGCCGAACAACACGCCATCGTGCTCGATGACCGAGAAATGGTCGATGTCGCGCTCGATTTGGTGACGACCGCGCTTGACCAGCGTGCCGTCCGATTCGAGCGGCTCGATCAGCGTGAGAATGCCGCCGACGTCATCGGGCGATGCTTCGCGCAGGCTTTCGAGGTTCTCATACGAGATCATCGTGCCCACGCCGTCGTGCAGGAACAGTTCGAGCAGCAGGCTGCCGTCGAGCGCGTAAGGAATGATGTGCGCTCGCGGCACGCCGCCGCGGCACGCGCGCACGGCGTGCTTCAGATAGAACCCGGCATCGCCTTTCACTTCGCCGCTGTCGTGCAGACGATAGGCGTCGTCGAGCGACAGCTCGCGAACGAGTTCGCCGTCTTCGTCCATCAAACCCGGCGTTTCGGTAAGGAATACGATCTTGTCGGCCCGCAGCGCGATCGCGGCGGCCGAGGCCACGTCTTCCATCGATAGATTGAACGCTTCGCCCGTCGGCGAGAAACCGAGCGGCGAGAGCAGCACGAGCTTGCGGCTCGCGAGCGAATGGCGGATCGACTCCGCGTCCACTTTGCGGACAACGCCCGTGTGCTGGAAGTCGACGCCGTCGAGAATGCCGACGGGACGCGCCGTGACAAAGTTGCCCGACACGACGCTGATGTGCGCGTGCGCCATCGGCGTGTTCGGCAGCCCCTGGCTGATCGCCGCTTCGATGTCGAGCCGCACTTCGCCCGCGGCTTCCTTCGCCGATTCGAGCGCGCGGGCATCGGTGATGCGCATGCCGTGGGAGAACTCCGATTGCACGCCGTGCAGACTCATCTGCTCCTCGACCTGCGGGCGCGAGCCGTGCACGAGCACGATCTGGATGCCCATTGCCTGCAGCAAGGCTATATCGGCAACCAGGGCGTTCAGGAGACCTTGATGCACAACCTCACCGCCGAAGCCAACGACGAACGTCTTGTTGCGGAACGCGTGGATATACGGCGCCACCGATCGCATCCAGTCGACGAATTGCGCGTGGGGCAGGACGGCGTCAGGCGTGGCCGGCCGGCTTGTGGCAGGTTCCTGCGCGGAGATGAGGTCGGTTTGAGCATTCATGCCGGGATTATAATGCGCCCCCATGTCGAACGTATCCACAAGTCCGGCCCCGAATGAGGGCCGTACGCCGCGCGAGGCCGAAGCGCCGCATGCGGCGGCCACGCCGGCGCACCCGGGACCGAACCGCCCCCGGCAAACAGCCCCCGGTGATGCAAAAGCGCAACGCCGCGAGGCGCGGGCGCGCGAGCCGAGGCAGGCCGGCGACGCAGCGAACCCTGCCCAGCAGCGCGCATCGAAGCCCGAACCCAAGCCTGCGCGGCAAAGCGCGCCGAAAAGTCCGCCGAACCCTGTCCCGCCGATCGAGTTCCCGGCTGCGCTGCCCGTCTCGGGCCGGCGCGAGGAAATCGCGCGCGCCATCAGCGAACACCAGGTCGTCATCGTCTCGGGCGAAACGGGCTCGGGCAAGACGACGCAGCTGCCGAAGATTTGTCTCGCGCTCGGGCGGGGGCTTGGCGCCGGCGGCACGGGCCTCATCGGCCACACGCAGCCGAGGCGGATCGCAGCATCGGCCACGGGGCGGCGCATTGCCGAGGAACTCGGCACGCCGTTCGGCCAGGTCGTCGGCTACAAGGTGCGTTTCACCGATAACCTTGCCCCGGGCGCATCGGTCAAGCTGATGACGGACGGCATTCTGCTGGCCGAGACACAGACGGACCCTTTGTTGCGCGCGTATGACACGCTGATCATCGACGAGGCGCACGAGCGCAGTCTGAACATCGATTTCCTGCTCGGCTATCTGAAGGAAATTCTGCCGCGCCGGCCCGATCTGAAGCTGATCGTGACCTCTGCGACGATCGACGCCGAGCGTTTTGCGCGCCACTTCGGCAGCGATGAGAAGCCGGCGCCCGTCATCGAGGTCAGCGGCCGCCTCTATCCGGTCGAGCTTCGTTACCGGCCCGTCGCCGAGACGCCGGCGGCGATCAAGGCGGCGCAGGGTACGGCGAATGCCGGCCGCGAGCGTGGCGCGAAAAGCGCGCGCGATGCCGAGCGCGACTTGATGGAAGCGATCGTCGACGCTGTCGACGAGCTTTGCCGCGAGGGCTCGGGCGATGTGCTCGTGTTCCTGCCCGGCGAGCGCGAGATCCGGGAGGCGGCCGAGGCATTGCGCAAGCATCATCCCCCGCACACGGAAATCCTGCCGCTGTTCGCGCGGCTGTCGGCCGAGGAGCAGGCGCGCGTGTTCAAGGCGTCGAACGCGCGTCGCATCGTGCTCGCGACGAACGTGGCCGAAACCTCGCTGACGGTGCCGGGCATCCGCTACGTTGTCGATACGGGCCTGGCACGCGTGAAGCGCTACTCGTACCGCAACAAGGTCGAGCAGCTGCAGGTCGAGCCGATCTCGCAGGCCGCCGCGAATCAGCGCGCCGGCCGCTGCGGCCGGGTGGCCGACGGCATCTGTATCCGTCTCTATGACGAGGACGATTTCGCCCGGCGCGCGCGATTCACGGACCCCGAGATCCTGCGTTCGTCGCTCGCAGCGGTGATTCTGCGGATGAAGTCGCTGCGGCTGACGGCAATCGAGACGTTTCCGTTCATCGAACCGCCGCCCGGTCGCGCGATCGCGGACGGCTACCAGTTGCTGAACGAACTCGGCGCCGTCGACGACGACAACGCCTTGACGCCGCTTGGCCGCGAACTCGCGCGGCTGCCGCTCGATCCGCGCGTGGGCCGGATGATCCTGGCCGCGCGCGATCAGGGCGCGCTCGCGGAAGTGCTCGTCATTGCGAGCGCGTTGTCGGTGCAGGACCCGCGCGAGCGGCCGGTGGAAGCGCAGGAGCAGGCCGATCAGGCGCACCGGCGCTTTGCCGACGAGCGCTCCGAATTCCTGCAGTGGCTCAAGATCTGGTCATGGTTCGGCGAAGCCGTCGCGCACAAGAAGTCGAACCGGCAGCTCATCGACGCGTGCCGCGCGAACTTTCTCTCGCACCTGCGCTTGCGCGAATGGCGCGACGTTCACTCGCAACTGCTCACGGTCGTGCGCGAGCACGGATGGCGGCTCAACGAGAGCGAGGCGACGTTCGAGCAGATCCATTTGGCACTGCTGACCGGTTTGATCGGCAATATCGGCCTGAAAGCCGACGACGAGCCGCACTACCTCGGTGCGCGCGGGATCAAGTTTTTCATCTGGCCCGGCTCCGTCCTGGCAAAAAAGGCAGGGCGCTGGGTCGTGGCAGCCGAGCTCGTCGAGACGAGCCGGCTCTATGCACGCTGCCTCGCGAAGATCGAACCCGAGTGGATCGAGAAGGTGGCGCCGCATCTGCTGCGTAAATCGCTGTCGGAGCCGCATTGGGAGAAGCGCCCGGCGCAGGTGAGTGCCTACGAGCGCGCCGTCGTCTATGGGCTGCCCGTCTACCATCGGCGCCGCGTCGCATTCGGTGCGCAGGACCCGGTGCGCGCACGGGAGATCTTCATCCGTGGCGCGTTTGTGGAAGGCGAATTCGACACGAAGCTGCCGTTTTTCGCACATAACCGCAAGCTGCTCGCGGAAATCGAGCAGCTCGAGCACAAGTCGCGGCGTCAGGATGTGCTCGTCGACGACGAACTGATTTTCGCCTACTACGATCAGGCCCTGCCGAAGGGCATCCATACGGGCGCCGCTTTCGAGCGCTGGTACCGCGACGAAGTGAAGAAAAGCGGCCAGCCCGACGACAAGCTGCGGCTCCTGTATTTGTCGCGCGACGACCTGATGCGGCACGAGGCAGCGGGCGTCACGACCGATCTGTTCCCCAAGCGCATGACGATGGCGGGCGTGGAAATGACGCTGAGCTACCATTTCGAGCCGGGTTCGCCGCGCGACGGTGTCACGTTGACCGTGCCGCTGTTCGCACTGAATCAGGTCGACGCGCGGCGCGCGGAATGGCTCGTGCCGGGCATGCTGAAGGAAAAGGCGCAGCTGCTGCTCAAATCGCTGCCGCAGAAACTGCGGCGGCACTGCGTCCCGCTGCCCGAGTACGCGGCGGGGTTTGCCCTGCGCGCTGGTGCGCGCCCGGGCGTGCAGGGGCTCGTGGAGGCACTTGTCGCCGACGTGCGGGCAACGACGCAAGTCGCGATGAAGACGACCGACTTCAAGCTCGAAACGCTGCCGGCGCACCTGTTCATGAACTTCAAGGTCATCGACGAGCACGGGCGGCAGCTTGCGATGGGGCGCAATCTGGCGCAATTGCGCGCCGAACTGGGCGGCGACGCGCAGCGCCATTTTCAGAAGCTCGCCGCAGGCGCCGGTTTGACCGAACGTGCGCCGGCGACCGATGCGGGGCGCACACACGGTGCCGCCGAACCGGCGCAGGCCTTGCCGGCGGACGGTACGCGTGGCGGGGGCGCGAGCAGGGCGGCGGGCGCAAACGCGGCGAATGCGAGTGTCGGGCCGGCCGGTACGGCAGTGGGTACCGGTACGGCCCTCTATGAAAAGCTCACGACGTGGAATTTCGGCAAGCTGCCCGAACTGCTTGAAATCCGCCGTGGCGGGCAGACGCTGTTCGGCTATCCGGCCCTCGTCGATCGCCAGACGCATTGCGATGTGGAGGTGTTCGACTCGCCGGAGGAAGCTGCCCGTGTGCACCGGGCCGGGTTGCGCCGGCTCTTCGCGCTTCAGCTGAAGGAGCCGATCAAGTACCTCGAAAAGAACCTGCCCGGCCTGCGCGAAATGGCCTTGCAGTTCATGCCGCTCGGCACGCAGGAAGCGCTGCGCGATCAATTGATCGAGATGGCGCTGGACCGCGCGTGTCTGCAAGAGCCGCTGCCCGATGACGATGCGAGTTTTCACGCGCGCCGCGACGAAGGCAAGAGTCGCCTCTCGCTGCTCGCGCAGGAGATCGCCCGACTGGTCGGACAAATCCTGGCTGAATATGCGGCGGCGACCAAGAAGCTCACGCAGGCGAAGTCGTTCGCGGCTGCCTATGCCGACATGCAGCAGCAGATGCAGGCGCTCGTCGGCAAGCGGTTCGTCATCGATACGCCTTACGCTCAGCTTCAGCACTTTCCGCGCTATTTGAAAGGCATCGCGCTACGTATCGACAAGCTCAAGGCCGACCCGGCACGCGATGCACGTCAATTTGCCGACATGCAGCCGCTCTTGCAGCAGTACCAGCGTGCGCAGTCGTCGCGCGGCGGCGTGGCCGATCCGCGCCTGGTCGAATTCCGCTGGTTGCTCGAAGAATTGCGCATTTCTTTGTTCGCTCAGGAACTGCGCACGCCAATGCCGGTCTCGGTAAAACGTCTGCACAAAGTGTGGGAGTCGATCGAGCGATGACGCCCCGATTCGAACGCGCGCCGCGCGTTCGAACGTTTTCGAAAAACGCGCCACATCGTTCGTTGTTACGATCTATCGTGTTGATTGCTTCATTTCATGCTCAGGGTCAAACTTCTGCGGTGTTTTTGCCTGTATCGTCAACCGCTTCGAACGCGCAAACGTTTTAACGTTGCGTCGGCCCTTTTCCAGAGTTTCCATGCGTAAATCTTTCCTTTTTGGCGCGAAGCGCGCCGGCGCGGCGGTGGCCGCGACGATGGTGCTTGCCGCCGCAATGGGTGCGCTCGCACCGGCCGCGCGCGCGAACAATGTCATCGTGCTCAATTCGGCCGAGGCCACCCTCTCGCTGATCGACGAATCCACGCACCAGGTGGTCGGCGTCGTGCCGACCGGCAAGGAGCCGCATCACCTGATGGCGACGCCGGATAACCGTGCGCTGATCGTGGCCAATTCCGTGTCGAACGATCTGATGTTCGTCGACCCGAAATCGGGCAAGCCGATCTCGCGGCTCGAAGGCATCGAGGATCCGTACCAGCTCGGTTTCTCGCCCGACCGCAAATGGTTCGTGACGACGGGGCTGCGGCTCGACCGGCTCGACGTCTATCACTACGACGCGCAGAAAAATCAGCCGACCCTCGCCAAGCGCCTGCCGCTCGCCACGATGCCGAGCCACATGGCATTCACGAACGACAGCGCGACCGTATTCGTGACGCTGCAGGTCTCGGGTGAGGTGGCTGCCGTCGATCTCGCGACGCAGACCGTCAAATGGAAAATGAAGGTCGGACCGACGCCGGCGGGCCTGTGGCTCACGCCGGGAGACAAATACCTGCTCGTGGGCATGACGGGGGCGGATTACGTCGCCGTGGTCGACTGGCGCAACCAGACGATCGTGAAGAAGATCCACACGGGCAACGGCGCGCACAATTTCCGCTCGCTCGACGACGGCCGCCACGTGGCGATCAGCAACCGTGTCGCCAGCACGATCAGCATTCTCGACGAAGAGACGCTGACCAACGTTGGCGATATCACCGGCCTGCTGCCGGGACCCGACGATATGGAGCTGTCGGCAGACAAGCGCTACCTGTGGGTGACGTTCCGTTTTGCGAAGCACGTCGGCATCGTGGACCTGACGACGAAGAAGCTCGTCGAAACGATCCCGGTCGGTCGCTCGCCGCACGGCATCTACTTCCTCGACCGCGCGCCGGTCACCGCGCCGAACGGCGCCTGAGGCACAATAGGGGGAATGCGCGGCGCCGCGCCGCGCGAGCACACGCCGGGACCTCTTTCGTGATTCCCTCAGCGATACCCGTAACGAACACCGCATGATGCATCTGCTCGTTTCCTCGCTCGATGCCGTCGTCTCGACGTTGCAGACCTGGGCCTATATCGACGTCGTCCAGCCGTTGCTGTTCAAGCTCGGCTTCATGGACTACGACGAAGATGCCTACGACGCGCTGTACCCCGTCATCATCGGTCTGCTGACGATCGTGGCGATGTACGTCACGTTGCGTCCGCTGGAAAAGCTGTTCCCGGTCGAGCGCTGGGAGAACCGCAAGGGCGTCCGTGTCGACGTGTTTTACACGTGGATCACGAAACTCGGCCTGTTCAACCTCTTTTTCTTCGTCGCGTTTCAGCCGCTCTTCGACCACACGCAGGTCTGGCTGCGCTACCACGGCGTGAGCAATCTGAACCTCGACAACGTCTGGCCCGGCGTCACGTCGCAGCCGCTCGTCGCGTTCTGCATCTACCTCGTCGTGCTCGATTTCGCCGGCTACTGGTATCACCGCTGGCAGCACAAGATCGGCATCTGGTGGGAGCTGCACGCGGTCCATCACAGTCAACGACAGATGTCGCTCTGGTGCGACGATCGCAACCACCTGCTCGACGTTGTGCTGCAGGCCGCGTTCTTCGCGTCGATCGCGCTGGCGATCGGGATCGCGCCGACGCAGTTCGTCGTCGTCTCGGCCGTGACGAACTTCGCGCAGAGTCTGCAGCATGCGAACGTGCGGCTGCCTTTCGGCTGGCTCGAACGGCTCGTCGTCAGTCCTGCTTTCCATCGCCGCCACCATGCGGTTGGCTATGGCCACGAAGGCACGAAGTACGGCTGCAACTTCGGCGTGCTGTTCCCCTGGTGGGACATGCTGTTCAAAACCGCATCGTGGAATCGCACCGTCGAGCCCACCGGGATTCGTCAGCAATACGAAGGGCAATCTTACGGCGAGGGCTTTCTCGCTCAGCATTGGCTCGCCTTCGTGCGCATCGGCCGCCGGCTTGCGCGGCGCCGCGATGCGGGATCGGCCTCCGCTTCGGCCTGAGGCGTAACCATGAACGACTTCCTCCGCGCCTTCGGCCGTGCCTTCGCGAGTGCGCTGCATCCGCGCATGCTGTGGCTCACCTTCATGCCGTTCCTGGTCGCCGCGCTCGGCTGGGGGGCCGTGCTCTGGTTCACATGGGCCTCGCTCGTCGCGATGGCGCGCGGCTGGCTCGACGGCTCCGGCATCGGGGCGACGTTCGAGCATGCTGTCGCGTGGCTCGGCTTTTCCGCCGCGCACGCGGCCCTTGCGCCGTTCATCGTCATCATCCTCGCGATTCCGCTGATCGTCGTGACCGTGCTGCTGTTGATCGCCGGCATCTCGATGCCGATGGTCGTGCGGCATTTATCGGCCCGCCGCTTTGCAGGGCTCGACGAGCGGCGCGGCGGCACCTGGTACGGCAGCCTCGTGCACGGGCTCGTCGCGACGCTCGTCTGCATCGTCCTGTTCATCGTCACGATCCCGTTCTGGCTGATCCCGCCGCTGTTCGCGGTCATTCCGCCGTTGCTGTGGGGCTGGCTAACCTACCGCATCATGACTTACGATGCGCTAGCGCTGCATGCGAGCCGGGCCGAGCGCGTCGCATTGATCCGCCGGCACCGCTGGCCGCTGCTGGCGATCGGTGTCGCGACGGGCCTGCTGGGCACGTTGCCCACGCTCGTGTGGGCCTGGTCCGTCTGGTTGATCGTGTTGTTTCCGGTCGTCACGGCGGTGACGGTCTGGATCTACGCGTTCATTCTCGTCTTCTCGGCGCTCTGGTTCGGTCACTATTGTCTGGACGCCCTTGAGCGCCTGCGCGCCGAAGAGGCTGTCCGCACTTCATGAGGCGGTCATGGCATTTGGCGTCATCATCATCGGCGACGAAATTCTTTCGGGTCGACGCGTCGACAAGCATCTGCAAAAGGTCATCGAGCTGCTGTCGGCGCGCGGTCTTGCGCTGAGCTGGGCCGAGTATATCGGCGACGATCCGGACCGGATCACGGCCACGCTTGCGCGCTCGTTCGCCTCGGGCGACATCGTTTTTTCGACGGGCGGTATCGGCGCGACGCCGGACGACCATACGCGCCAATGCGCCGCACGCGCGCTAGGCGTGCCGCTGGAACTGCATCCCGAGGCCGCGGGGCTGATCCGTGAGCGCATCAGCGAGATGCATGCGAGCGGCGCTGTGGCCAGCGCGCCGCTCGATCTCGATTCGCCCGAGAACCGGCACCGGCTCAATATGGGCGTGTTCCCGCGCGGGGCCTCGATCATCCCGAACGGCTACAACAAGATTCCGGGTTTCTCGGTCGGCGATCATCATTTCGTGCCGGGTTTCCCCGTCATGGCATGGCCGATGATCGAGTGGGTGCTCGACACGAAGTACGCCCATCTACACCACGCCGTGGCGCATGCGGAGCGCTCGCTTTACGTCTTCGAACTGATGGAGTCGACGCTCACGCCGCTCATGGAGAAGATCGAAACCGAATTCCCGGGCGTGCGCGTGTTCAGCCTGCCGAGCGTAGGCGATGCCGAGCGCGGCGGCGTGTTTGCGCGCCGGCATATCGATCTGGGCGTAAAGGGTGAGCCCGAGGCCGTGGCCGCCGCCTTCGTCAAGCTGCGCGAGGGCGTTCATCTGCTCGGCGGCGATATCGTCGAACCGGAGCCGGCGGGCGGCGCGAGCAACTGAGCAGCGCTGGGCGGCATTGCTGCGCCCTACGGCATAGCCGCCCGTGGATGCCGGCGGCGCGGCCGGCCGCATGCCTTAAGCGCGCGGGGGCTCAGGCGCCTTGCCAGGGCAGGCGACGATGGCACCAGCCGTCGACGGTCTTGCGATGCCCATCCTTGTCCTTGCCGCCTTCGAACCCTTCGAGCACATCCAGTGCGCGCGTGAATCCGGCTTGTGCCGCGGCGACAGCAGCCAGTTTCGAACGGGCGGCGCTGCGACACAGGAACAGCACCGGCGCGTCCTGAGGCACAGCTTCGCGCAATTCGTCGATGAAGCCCGCATTCGGTACGCCGCCGGGATAGCGCGTCCATTCGATGTGCAGATATTGGCCGTCGCCTACGAGCGGACGGCCGACCCAATCGAGCTCGGCGCGCGTGCGCACATCGACGAGGCGGGCCATCGGGTCCTGCCTCAGCAATTCGACCGCTTCCTCGGGCGTCACGGCGCCCGCGTAGTTCAGGTTGTGTTCATTACGGCGCGCGTCGGCCTGCGCCAGAATCTGTTCGGCTGTTGTCATTGCTGCGACTCTCCTTTGGTCGGCTCGTCCTACCTGCAAACCCCCATTCTATCGCGCCCCGCCGTGCCCATTCTCTGGGCCCGCTGCGCGGGCTCGCCCGGATGCGTGGCGCGAATGGTCGATGTTGGTGCGTTTTGGTGCGCGAATGCACATAGGCGGTGCGCATGGACAGGAAATCTTCCTCCGGCGCACCGAAAGCGTGCGCTATGCTAGAGCCGAGGCCGGCCTGCGCGTCGTTGCCGTGCCTATCCGTGTGCCATTGCAGGGCGCGCCCATGCCGGCCGCGCGCGGCGATGTGCCCCGATTCGGACCAGGGAAAACACCGCCTGGCACGAAAGCTGCTCTTACAGGCGGCGTTTCGCTTGAATGGCCGACCTTCGGCGTCGGCAGGCAGGATGAAGCCGAAGCGGGCGAGAAGCGAAGAACCGCCGACTTATTAAATGGAGAAGAGGATATGAGTAAATCCGTGGCCGACGTCATGCAACTGGTCAAGGACGAAGACGTCAAGTTTGTCGACTTTCGCTTCACCGATACGCGCGGCAAGGAGCAGCACGTCTCGGTGCCGCTGTCGGCGTTCGACGAAGACAAGTTCGAAAGCGGCCATGCGTTCGACGGTTCCTCGATTGCCGGCTGGAAGGGCATCGAAGCGTCCGACATGTTGCTCGTCCCCGATCCCAACACGGCTTTCATCGATCCGTTCTACGAAGAGCCGACGCTGGTGCTGACCTGCGACGTCATCGAACCGGCCGACGGCAAGGGTTACGAGCGCGATCCGCGCTCGCTCGCAAAGCGCGCCGAGGCGTACCTGAAGAGCACGGGCCTTGGCGATACGGCCTTCTTCGGCCCGGAACCGGAATTCTTCATTTTCGACTCGGTCCAGTGGAACACGGACATGTCGGGCTGCTTCGTCAAGATCGGCTCGGAAGAAGCACCGTGGTCGTCGGGCAAGGAATTCGAGGGCGGCAACACGGGTCACCGTCCGGGCGTGAAGGGCGGCTACTTCCCGGTCGCGCCGGTGGATTCGTTCCAGGACATGCGCTCGGAAATGTGTCTGCTGCTCGAACAGATCGGCATCCCGGTCGAAGTGCACCACCACGAAGTGGCCGGCCAAGGCCAGAACGAAATCGGCACGAAGTTCTCGACGCTCGTGCAGCGCGCCGACTGGACGCAGCAACTGAAGTACATCGTCCATAACGTTGCGCACACGTACGGCAAGACGGCCACGTTCATGCCGAAGCCTGTCGTCGGCGACAACGGCTCGGGCATGCACGTTCACCAGTCGATCTGGAAGGACGGTCAGAACCTGTTCGCGGGCAACGGCTACGCCGGCCTGTCGGAATTCGCGCTGTTCTACATCGGCGGCATCATCAAGCATGCTCGCGCGCTGAACGCGATCACGAACCCGACGACGAACTCGTACAAGCGTCTCGTGCCGCACTTCGAAGCACCGGTGAAGCTCGCCTACTCGGCGCGCAACCGCTCGGCATCGATCCGTATTCCGCACGTGTCGAATCCGAAGGGCCGCCGTATCGAAACGCGCTTCCCGGATCCGATGGCGAACCCGTACC
>CBJMQH010000045.1:0-16315 GCA_966431825.1 uncultured Trinickia sp. | reverse complement strand
TCAATCTGTATCCGTCGCCCGCCGAATCGATCTCGTTGGAGAACGTCGATCTTCCGGTTTACCCGATCGTTCCAGGAGGGCTGAACAGAGGAAACGTCACCGTCTACCGAATCCACGAAGTCCGATTGCTGCGCGAGACATCGAACGGGGTGGTCACCTCCATCGTCGCCCCATATCACTCGCTCTCGCACCACGCAGCAGGGAACGATTCGCCCGTCTACTGGCGGGCAGAGCGCGACGGGCGGCTGGGTGAATTCCTGCCCGGCCAGGACATGCTGCTCTCGTTCATCGATGCAAGCGGGCACACGGTGTCCGCGCCCGGAAAGCAGATCGACGCAGACCTCACCTGTACGAACGGCAATGCGCCCGCAAGGCTGCGAATCGGCGATCCGGAGGGGGATCTGTCGTCGGGTAACGAGGGCGTGACCGGGCGCATCGAATTGCTGTGCGCGCCCAGCGAAAGTGTCGGGCCTGACGGAAAAGGCGACGCATTGTGGGACGTTGCCGCCATGCTGTCGCCGAATCCCGTGGGCCTCAGCCAAGCCGGGTTGGCTGCCTTCAAGCGGCTTTTGGCAGCCCATCTGCCTACCCGTTCTTCCAACGCAATGCGCCATATCGACGCGCTCGCGCACCTCACGCGCGAGCCCGTGCTCGACTGGGTCGTCATGCAACCGCAACCGATGCTGGTACGCGGCCTGCGCGTACGGATGGCCGTCGACGACATGGCACTTACCGACTGCGCGATCTGCCTGTTCGCGCGCGTGCTCGAATGCATGCTCAAGCGCTATGCATCGGCCAACAGCTTCATCCAACTCGTCCTCATATCGGCCCGCAACGGTGCCGACCTGTTCCGCGGAAAGCCAATTCCTGGCGCCGCCGCACTCATTTGATTCGCAAGGATCCAATGTCCAGCGAATCTTACGAAGGTGCACGCACCGTCATACCGGCCGAGCCGAACCCGGCCACGTGCGATGTCTTCGCTCGAGCGTTAATCGGCTCGGGTTGTCGATCGTGAGTCCGGCCCTTATTGGGCGCCCGGTAGCGCCGCGGGTGGTGCCCGCCGCCCGGCTGCGCTATGATGCCGCCACCTGACGAATCGGACGAGTCCGAATCCGGCGTCCGAGCTGTAGTCCTCGCGATGAAGCGCGCGGCGCCGCCCCTGGAGGAGAACTTCATTGGCTATCGCCTTGCTGTCGATGCGCGCGTTGCGCGCTTTGGTTCGATGAACGTGCGTCCCGCGGGTGTGCCGCGGCGTGCAACGATCAGCGACGTTGCCCGGGAAGCCGGTACCGGCAAGACCAGCGTGTCGCGCTACCTGAACGGCGAAACGAATGTTCTATCCGCCGACCTGCGTGCGCGGATCGAGGCCGCGATCACGCGCCTCGATTACCGGCCGAACCAGATGGCGCGCGGGCTCAAGCGCGGACGTAACCGCCTCATCGGGCTCCTGGTGGCCGATCTCACGAACCCCTATACGGTCGAAGTGACGCGCGGCGTGGAAGCCGCCTGCCATGCGCTCGGCTTCATGCCGCTCGTCTGCAACGCGGCGAACGAAGTCGAAATGGAACGGCGTTACCTGCAGCTGATGACGACTTATCGCGTAGAAGGCGTCATCGTCAACGCGCTCGGCGTCAAAGAGGACACGCTGCAGCCCGTCGGCGCGGGCGGCACGCCGGCCGTACTCGTCGACCGCTCGATCGACGATCTCGCCGCCGATATGGTCGGCCTCGACAACGACGCGGCGGTCGAGCTCGGCCTCGCACACCTCACCGAGCGCGGCTTCGACGACATCCGCTTCGTCGTGCAGCCGTTCGAGCGCATCAGTTCGCGTCGACAACGCCAGGCGGCGTTCGAGCGTGCGTTCGAAGCGAAGCGCGCGTCGCGCCCGGCCGGTGCCGCACCGCTCGTCGGGCAGACCGTCGTGCTCGACCTGACCGACGCACAGGCGCTCGGCGACGCACTCGCGCAGATCGACCGGCATCTCGATGCAACCTATGCTGCGGGCGGCAAGCGCGTCGCGTACTTCGCCGCAAATGGGCCCGTGGCGATGTCGCTCGCGCAACACCTGCACGCGCGTTACGGCGAACGCTGGCAGGACCGCGTCGCGCTCATGGCGATCGACGATCCCGAGTGGGCGGCGCTCATCGATATGACGACGATCCGACAGCCGACTTACGCGATCGGCTACCGCGCAGTCGAATTCCTGCACGAACGCATCGAGGGGCTCGTGACGCCTGCGCGTGAAGCCAGACTCGAAGGCGAACTCGTCGCGCGCGCATCGACGGCGTCACCCGCGCGGCGCGGCACATGAGCGCCGATGCAGCCTGCCGGGCGGGCTATCGTTGATGGATGCCACGGTGCCTATCCCTGCGCTCGCGAGCATCGTCGTCGCGACGCTCTACGTGGCGGCGCTGCCGATCGTCTTGTATTGGCGCATGCGCCGGCCGCTTGCACTCGATAGGCGCGACGCGATCGTCGGCATCGCCGTCTTCGCGTTCTTTGCGATGATCGTCGAGCGCGCCCTGAACGGCTACGTGCTCGGCATCAACGAGACGACGGCCGCCTGGCTTGCGCATCCTGTGGCCTTCGTCGTCTATGGCGCATTCGTCGCGGGCATCTGCGAGGAAGTTGGCCGCTATGTCGGTATGCGCTATATGCAGCGCCGTGCCGTCGCCCCGTCGACGGCGGCGGCGCCCGAGGGCAGGGCGCTTGCATACGGTCTTGGCCACGGCGGCGCCGAAGGCTGGCTCGTCGGCGTGCTGAC
Organism: uncultured Trinickia sp.; assembly: GCA_966431825.1. Taxonomy (GTDB): domain Bacteria; phylum Pseudomonadota; class Gammaproteobacteria; order Burkholderiales; family Burkholderiaceae; genus Trinickia. The sequence goes on along the minus strand of CBJMQH010000045.1, from coordinate 13,551 downwards.
CCAATTGCAATGGATCGTGTTCGCCATCTTCGCGAACCGCGGCGAGCTCGATGCACATTTGCAGAACGTACCGCCCGATGCGCTCGTGCGTATTCATCTGCTGCTCGCGAGCCTTTCGTTGCCGACGGCAGCCCTGTTTGCGCTCGAACGGACGGCGGCGCTCGTTTTCCAGGTCGCCTTGTCGATGCTGATGTGGCGGGGCTTGCGTGCGGGTTGGCGTTGGGTCCTGCCTGTCGCGATCGCGGCGCATGCGCTCATCGACGTGCCCGCCGCGCTGTTCCAGGCCCGGCTGGCGCCGCTCGTTGCGGTCGACGGCGTCTATGCGATTGCGGCGCTCGTGCTAGGTGTCGGGCTCGCAAGACGCATCGCGCGGGCCTGCCGCGACGACGCAGCACAGAATCGGATTTGAGACGATGGAAGCTTATCGATATGAATGTGCGAGTGCCGAGATCGAGGCGCTCGCTCGCGTGGTCAGCGATCTGTTCCCCGAGCAGACGCTGTTCGCGCAGCGGACGGACGAAGACGGTGCGACGGTCTTGTCCGTGCAATGGGTGGCGATGCGCTTCGGTCCCCAGGCGCGACGCATGACGCTCGACGTGCGCTTCGCACCGGCCGCGCTCGCTCGCTATCTTGGCCAGCCGCCGCGTGCGCGCGGACGCAGCTTCGCGGTGCTCCGGGCCTATGTCGAAGCGGGGCTCGGATCGCTAGAGGAACAATACGCGAGCGGCAACGCCGTGCCCCGCGAATTGACGATCGAGCTTGCCGACGATTTTGCGTGAAGCTGCGCGTGGCGCTCAGTCCAGCAACCGGTACACCTGAGCAAAACGGGCGGCCTTGACGACGCCGTAGTCGCCCGGTGCGTACTGCATGACCCAGTCGCCGGGCTCGCCGGTCAGCACATCGCCGGCCGTGCTGCGCGCGATCGAAAACGCGGCATCGATTCGCTTGGTGAGGACGACGTCGGGGCGGTTGCGGTACAGGCCCGGCTCGCCGGGTGTGGCACCGGCCGTGGCCGGCACATACTTCGCGTCGAACCGCGCACGGGCTACCACCCAGCGGGCACCGCCGGTACCCGTGATGAGCGCGTCGCCGCGTGCATAACGGTTCGGGCCCTCCAGGCTCATCAATTCGCCGGGCTCGGCCGCGAATGCGACCTCGACGGTCTCGTCTTTCACGCAGCGGCGCGCGGCAGGGTCGACCCGCAGGTCGACGTTGTTCAATTCGATCATCAGCAGCACTCACGACTAGGCGAAGGCGAGAGCATAACCGCAACCGCGGCGGCCGCAAACGCGCCCGCGCCATCGCGCATCGCCTGCTGCGCCGCCGCGCTCGTGCACAGCGGTGCACGGTTATACATCACTGCGGCTGCTGCGGTTGTTGCTGGCGCGCCTTGCCGTCGCGCTGCACACGACCGTGCGGTCCGTTCATGCGTTCGCGAAACGCCGTGTCGGCCACCTTCTTCTGGTCGTCCGACATGCTTGCGTAGAGCGGTTCGAATGCGGCCACGAGCTTTTGCATACCATCGGCATGCGCTTGAGCGATCGCGGCGTACTGGCGCATGTTCTCGAGCGCCGATTGCGTGGCCGGCGCCTGCGTGCGCTGCTGATAAAGCGTATCCATCTGCTCGCCGTTCTGGCGCATCGTGTCGGCGAAGGCCTTCCATTGCGTTTCCTGCGCCGGGGTGATCTTCAGCTGCTTGTGCAGATATGCGATGCGCTCGTCGACGCGCGCCGCGTGGGGAGCAGCAGGTGCCGTTGCGCTGGGCGCGGATGCCGCCGATGCCTGAGCGTAGGCCCCCTGGGTAGCGATAGCGCCGGTCAGACCGAGCGTGCATGCGAGAACGATGAATGCTTTTTTCATGGCAACTCCTGTTGTTTCTTTCGACGTGTGCAAGTGCGCAATAGCGCGCATCGACTGATACGACGCACGATTCGATAGCACGGCTCCATTATGCTCAGCGTGCGACGCGGCGGCGGTATGGTGAGACAGACGCTTACATCTGAAACCTACCGGAAAAGCCCTGCCGGAGCCACGGCGCGCCTGCGCCGAATCGATTACAGTGATCGCCGTTACCCACAATGGGTCAAATCGAGTCGAAGGAGCGACAAATGCGAGTCTTGGTGGTGGGAGCCGGCGCAGTCGGCGGCTATTTCGGTGGGCGTATGGCGCTCGGCGGCGAGGACGTCACGTTTCTCGTGCGACCCGCCCGTGCAGAGGCGCTCGCCCGGACCGGGCTCGTCATCCGCAGCCCGAAAGGCGATGCGACGCTCGCGAATGTCCAGACCGTTCGCACCGACACGATTCGTGCACCTTACGATCTGATCCTGCTCAGCTGCAAGGCTTACGACCTTGAAAGCGCGATGGAATCGTTCGCGCCGGCTGTCGGTCCCGACACGGCGATTCTGCCCATGCTCAACGGCATGCGTCATCTCGACGTGCTCGCCGAGCGCTTCGGCCGCCAACGCATACTGGGCGGCGTTTGTCTGATCGCGGCGACGCTCGATGCCGAGGGTGCCGTCATGCATCTGAACGACTCGGCGGCTATTGCGTTCGGCGAACTCGACGGTACCGACAGCGAGCGGGCGGCCGCGATCGCCGGGACGTTGCGCACCGGCGGATTCCATGTCGATGCGACGAGTTCTATCGTTCAGCAGATGTGGGAGAAGTGGGTGTTCCTCGCCACGCTTGCCGGTGGTACGTGCCTCTTTCGGGCGAGCGTCGGCGATATTCTCGCCACGCCCGACGGTCGCGCTGCGCTCGAAGCGCTGTTCGGCGAGTGTCATGCGATTGCCGAGGCGTACGGGCATCCGATGCGCGCGCCCTTCGCCGAGCGAACGCAGACGATGTTGTTCGCACCCGGTTCGACGCTGACGGCGTCGATGTTGCGCGATATCGAGAATGGCCTGCGAACCGAAGGCAAGCATGTGCTCGGCGATCTGCTCGCGCGCGGCATCGAAGCGGGGCGCATAGGCGAAGCGCGCAGCGGCGGCGCGATCCTGCGCCTCGCTTACACGCATGTATTGGCCTACGAGGCGAGGCGTGCGCGATAATGCCGGCACTTTCCGGCCGCACGCGGCTTCCTTTTTCGCCTATTGCCTGAGCCTCCCTGATCGATGAGACCGCCACGCCTCGACCAGCTCGACGAACTCGACCGGAATCTGGTCGCGCTGCTTCAAGCGAACGCTCGCGAGAGCGTGGCCAACCTCGCGCGGCAGCTCGGCGTGGCCCGCACGACGGTGCTCGCACGGATCGAGCGGCTCGAGCGCACGCAGGTGATCGCCGGCTACGGCGTGCGCCTCGGACAGGACGTGCTCGATGCGAGCATCAACGCGTACGTCGGTATCATCCTCGCGCCGAAGCATGGCGCAGCCGTGCTCAAGCGGCTCGAAAAGATGCCCGAGGTGCAGTTGCTGTGTGCCGTGAGCGGCGAGTTCGACTACGTTGCATGGTTGCGCGCCGATTCCCCTGACCGCTTGAACGAGCTGCTCGATCAGATCGGCGCCCTCGAGGGCGTCGAGCGTACGACGACATCGATCATTCTCGCGCGCAAGATCGATCGGGGTACCCTCAACCCAGCATAGAAAAACGAAAAACGCCGTGCGCCGCCGGAATAGTGGAGTGGGCAAGCGTCGCGGCCAATGGCATTCCGTGGTCGTTATTGGTAAACAGGACGAATCCGTTTCGGGAAGACAGCGACACCATCGCAAATGCCCGATACCCCGGGTTATTGCCCCAATGCCAGAGGTACGAGCCGTTGGTTGTCGTCTCGATGCCCCATCCGTACCCCCACGCGAGGCCCAGCTCGGCGTCGACGGCAATCGGCTTGGCAAGCGTTTGCTCCAGCAAGGCGGTGTCGGCCAGCAGTGTCGAAATCAGCTTCGCATAGTCCTCGGCAGTGGTATAGAGCGACGCAGCCGCGTTGGGCTCTTTGAACTCCAGCTGGAACCGTGAATTGCCATTCACAAGCTGCTGCCGAATGCTGTCCGTCAGGCGCATTCCCGAATGCCGCATGCCGATCGGCTCGAAAACATACCTCGATACGCACGTTTCGAAATCCAGTCCGGTCACGGCACAGATGACAGTCTGCAAAAGCGCATACCCTTCACCGGAGTATTGCCATCGCTCGCCGGGTACGAACTCGGGAACAAGTGCGCTGCTGGTCCAATTGGGCAAACCGGAACTGTGATTTAGCAAGGTCCCGACAGGAATACGCGCCAATGTGCGCGGAGGCACCCGATCGAACAGGGCAGCTTTCCTGGGGTTAAAGGGGTGCTGGCGGTGCGCGTAACCATCAGGCAGGTAGCGCGAGACCGGTGCTTGCAAATCGAGTCGGCCTTCGCGCACCAGAGTGAGTGCGACAAACGCAGTGACCGGCTTGGTGAGCGAGGCCGCCTGAAATACGGACTGAGCCCGGATGGGACGATTCGACGTACAACTCGATACGACCGTGGCGGCGTTGGGCTTTCCGGCATCGAGGACGGAGTACGTCGCATCGCAGACGCCGAGCCGCTCAGCGAGCGAGGGGAGCGGTTCGTCGCTGAACCTGGAAAGGTCCGTCGCGCAAGAAGCGAGCAGGGGGGCAGCAGCCCCGGCAACAATGAATTCCCGACGTGAAATTGCCATGCATCTTCCTATAGTCGATCGGTGCCGCTGCCCAACGGCTCGGCGGCCGGCCTCACCTCGATGACGAAATGACATAAACCGTCGTCATTTCGTCGAAACCCTACGTCGAATACGACGGTTTGCGCCTTTTTTCCGTTGCTGCTCCTCTCTACACTTTTCGTCAGGCCGGGCCGCGGCGCCCCGCATCGAGCCGGCAACACGCGTCGGCAACCTATACGAATGGAACATGAAGGAGAAACGCATGAAAGTCGCTATCGTCGGTGCAGGGCTGATCGGTCACACCATCGCCCATATGTTGCGTGAAACCGGCGACTACGAGGTCGTCGCGTTCGATCGCGACGCCCACGCGCTCGAGAAGCTGGCCGCCGAGGGCATTCCGACCGAGCGTGTCGATTCGGCCGACTCCAATGCGATTCGCGCAGCCATTACGGGCTTCGATGCGCTCGTCAACGCGCTGCCATACTACCTTGCCGTCAACGTAGCGGCCGCCGCAAAAGCTGCCGGGGTGCACTATTTCGACCTCACCGAGGATGTACGGGCAACGCACGCCATCCGCAGCCTCGCCGACGGCGCAACCCACGCGTTCATGCCGCAATGCGGGCTCGCGCCCGGCTTCATCGGCATCGCGGCGCACGAGCTTGCGAACCGCTTCTCCGAACTGCGCGAAGTGAAGATGCGCGTCGGCGCGCTGCCCGAATTTCCGACGAATGCCCTCAAGTACAACCTGACTTGGAGCGTCGACGGTCTCATCAACGAATATTGTCAGCCGTGCGAAGCGATCCGCGAGGCCCGCACGCAGTGGGTGCAGCCGCTCGAGGGCCTCGAGCATTTCTCGCTCGACGGTACCGAATACGAAGCGTTCAACACGTCGGGCGGCCTGGGCACGCTCTGCGAGACGCTGTCCGGGCGCGTCGAATCGCTCGATTACAAGTCGGTGCGCTACCCGGGGCATCGCGATCTGATCAAGTTCCTGCTCGAAGACCTTCGTCTGTCGACCGATCGCGACACGCTGAAGTCGATCATGCGCCGCGCGGTGCCGTCGACGTCGCAAGACGTCGTGCTGATTTTCGTCACGGTGACGGGCATGCGCGACGGACAGCTCGTTCAGGACGTTTTCACGCGCAAGATCTTCGCGAAGACCGTCTGCGGCGTGCCGATGAGCGCCATCCAGATCACGACGGCCGGCGCGATGTGCGCCGTGCTCGATCTGTTCCGCGAAGGCAAGCTGCCGCAACAAGGCTTCGTGCGGCAGGAGCAGGTGTCGCTGCGCGATTTCCTCGCCAATCGCTTCGGCCAGCTCTACGAAGGCGCGACGCTCGAGTCTGCGGTCAAAGTGCCGGCCACGGTCTGAGTTTGCGCGGCGCTGCGATCCCGCCTTGGCGGCGCACGCCACGAACCCGAGAGTATGCCCGTCGCGTCGCAACGCCGGCGGGCAGTAAGAAAACGCGGCCCCTGCAACAGGCAGGGCACTCGAGATAGCCGCGTAAGAAGAGGGACGCCACGCATGCTTTCGCATGCGTGGCTCACCTCCTTCAAGGCCGGTCGCGGCGCGCGTCGATGGCCCGCAACGAGCCGCGCTGTCAGGCGTGCGTGCCCTGAACGAGCGCGGCGAGCAATGCGTCGAAATCAGCCTGTGTCGGCGAGGTATTGTCGAACATCAGCAGTCCTTCCTTCACTTCCCCTGTCGGCATGAATCGACGTTGGCGATACTCGTCCCAATGCGCGAGCTTGTAGGCGTCGTTCGGGTTGTGCCGCGCGACGATTCGCTCGTGTGCCGTTTGCTCGGAGGTGTAGACCCAGACGATACGGATCACGACGTCGTCGGAGACGCCGAGCCATTGCCGATCGAACAGGCGCCGATCGCGGATCTCGCGGGAAAGCGGGCCGACGACGACGGCCCCGATGCCGAGTTCGAGGTTTTCGCGGGCTGTGTCGATGAGACCTTGATACTCCGGGTCGCGCAGGTGTTTCAGATAGAGCGGACTGTCGCGGTCGTTCGGGTCGCCCGTCAGGGCGCCGATTGCAGCAGCGCTGTAGCGCCCGTAAAGCGTGTCCTTGTCGAGCAGGCAGAACGCCTCGCCCGTCGAGCGCATAAGCGGGCCGATGAGACGCTTGGCGACGGTGGTCTTGCCTGTGCCGGCATGGCCGCAAAAGAAAACGAGGTGAGTCACGAAACCGGTTCTCGCGCGAATGAACAAGGAAGTCGAATACAGGTGATTCGACTGGGGCGTGCCCGGCCGCACACGGCCAGGCCAGCCGATGTCCGATCATGACCAAGAAGCGCAGCGCGCGCAAGGGGCGCAGCCCCCGGCGGCCTGTTTCGTTCCTGGGCGCGTGTCGCTACACTGGCGGGCAGTGCAACGCGCGGGTGCGGCCCGCCGCCGCCACAGAACCGGGGGTGGCATGCTGACATCGGATTCGAATCGGGGGGCGCTCGGCCATGCAGGTGCGTGGCGCACTGCGGCTGTTTGCGTGTGCGTCGGGCTTAGCGTAGCGTCAGTGCTAAGCGGCTGCGCCGACACCCCGGCGGCGCCCGTGCCCTATAAGCGCGTAGCGCTGGATCGGATTGCGGTTCAGGCGCTGGCGAAGCCTTCCGCGCAGACGATTGCGGTCGATGTGCGGCGCGAGCGGACGAGCAACGTGGTCGTCCGTTTTCGTAACGTGGTGGTCTACGTGGACGGTGCCCGGGTGTCGAATCTGGAAAACGGCGAGGATCTCGTTGTTTATCTTCCGTCAGGCAGGCATCGGCTCGCGGTGTCGACGCAATTCGATCCTGTCGTCGAAATCGGATTCACGGTTGATGCGCGTTACACCAACATCGCCAGCGTCACGTTCGATCGCGATCATCGCGTGGCTATTCGCCGCGTGCCCCATTGAGCGGGCGCGGCGCACCGGTTTTTGCGCGTCGATGTCGGGAACGCTGAGCGCGACGCTTCGTACTGCTCGAAAGGAACCCATGGAGATGACCGATAGGATCGATCGGAACGCAGCCGCGTGGCGCGGCCTCGTCGAGCGTTTCGCGCTTGCCCCGCACCCGGAGGGCGGTTTTTACCGCGAGACGCATCGTGCGCAAGCTCAGGTGCAGCGGCCCGGCGAACACGGGCAGGCGAGGGCCGCGTCCACCTGTATCTACTACCTGCTCTGCAACGGCGCCTATTCGGCGTGGCATCGGATCGACGCAGACGAGGTCTGGCATTTCTATGCGGGCGATCCGCTCGATGTGCACATGATCGATCATGAGGGCCGGCACACGATGTTCCGCTTGGGTAACGCCCTGCAACGCGACGATGCGGTGTTTCAGGCCGTCGTGCCGGCCGGCTGCTGGTTCGCCGCCGAGTGCCCAGACAGCGCGCAGAACCCCGATGCGTTCGCGCTCGTCGGCTGCACTGTCGCGCCGGGGTTCGAGTTTGCCTGCTTCGAGCTGGCCGACGCTGCCGCGCTCGAAGCCGCTTATCCCACCCAAGCGGCGATCGTGCGGCGGCTCGCGCCACGCAGCGGCGCCCCCGGCTAGCGGATCGGCGTCGAAGCCTCCTTGCCGACCACGGTCGTCCAGGGCCGAACCGTCCAGCGCAGGATGAGGCCTGCGCGTACGTACGGATCTTCTTCGGCGAACCGCGCGACGACGTCGGGCGTGTCGCAGTCGAACAACAGCATTGCGCTGTCGACCGGTTCGGCAAGCGCACCGGCAAGCAACAGTTCTCCCCGATCAGCCGCGCGCCATGCGTGTTCCAGATGCGCGACGCGAAATTCACCGCGGCGTTCGAGGTAATCGGGGGCGACTTCGTAGAACAGCACATAGTGCATATAAAGCTCCTTTCGGTTGAATGGGGTCTGAGGTTCCTGTTCCCTGCACCTGGGTAACCACGCGATGCCATGCATGCTTAGCGAGTTTATACGCGGCGTGCCCGTAGGCGAAGGGTGGGTGGCGGCTGCCTGGCACGCACCATGCAGCGAACTCATCGAACCCAGCGGAATGCGCGTGCGCCGCGGCGCACCGCGCTGCTTTCGCAGGCGAAGGCGCTGGTATTTCCCTTGCATTGGCCGGAACCGTTCGGCATGGTGATGGTCGAGGCGATGGCCTGCGGCACGCCGACAATCGCATTTCGCGCCGGTGCCGTGCCCGAAGTGATCGACGACGGCGTAACGGGCTACATCGTCGACGACCTGGAGGGTGCTGTAGCGGCCGTCGCGCGCATCGGGGCCCTCAGCCGGGCACAATGCCGTGCGGTTTTCGAGACGCGTTTCTCAGCCGTGAGAATGGCCGAGTCATACGTGTCGGTGTACGAACGATTGGCGAGATCGCGCGGCAGTGCGCACGTGCACGCGCAGGCGCTCGCCGCCGATGACGCTGTGCGGGCAGCCGGACGATAAGCGCGTCGCGTGACGACATTGATGGCAGCGATCGATGCCTCGCGCTGGCGCCCGGCATCGATCGATCACTGCGCGCCTCCTTGACGATAAACCCAGCAAGCAACGTGCATGGCCGTGCCGCGCTCAATCGCCTGCCATGAACGATTCGAGGAGGCGATTGACGGCCGAAGCGGATTCCATCTGCACCATGTGGCCGCTCTCGTCGATTACGCTGACGCGTACGGCTTCGGGCAGTCCGCGCGCGTGTGCGGCGGGAATGATGCGATCCTGCCCGCCCCATACGACAAGTGTGCGCGGCGCCAACGCTGCGAGCCGATCGCGGTGGTTGCGACGCTGCCTGCCGTCTTCAAGAGCGGATGCCGCGATTTGCTTCAGCGCGTCGCGCACGCCTTCCAGGCGCTTGTACTTGACGAGGTCGTCGATCAGCTGACGCGTGGCGAGCGCCGGGTCCGCGAACAGCTTCGCGACGAGCGGTTTCATCGTGTTGCGATTTTCCGCGAGCACGAAGCCGTCGATGTAACCGCCGTCGATCTCCTCGCCGAGCCCCGCGCTCGCAATCAAGGCAAGCGAGGCGACGTGCTCGGGCGCACGCTGTGCGACGGTCATCGCCACGAGTCCGCCAAGCGAATGGCCCACGAGATGCGCTCGGCCGATGCCCTGCTCTTGCATGAACGCGACCACGCTGTCAGCCAACTCGTCGATGCCGCCGTTCAATGTCTTGCCCGATTCTCCGTGACCTGGCAAATCGAGTGCCCAGACGGCGCGGCGCTTCGCCAACTCGGCATGATTGAACAGCCAGTTGTTCAAATCGCCGCCGAAGCCGTGAATCAGCACGGCCGCTTCCTGGCCTTCGCCTTCACGCTCGCCGAGCAGCAGGTAGCGAATCGTCCGGCCTGCGATCGTCGCCTTCTGCGGCTCTGGCCCGGCCTCGACTGCCGCTCTTGGACCGGTACCGTTCTGAGTGCGGAACGCCTCGACGGCCGCATCGATTTCGCCATCCGTTGCGGCCTCGTCGGCCACCACGCCGAGCAGTGCACCGACCGGCAGGACGTCGCCGGGCTGCGCAACCTGCCGACGCAGCGTTCCGTCGTACGCAGCCTCCACGCCGGAGGCGATCTTGTCTGTCTCGACATCGACGACCTCATCGCCCTTGACGACGCGTTCGCCGAGCGCTTTGAGCCAGCCGTTCACCTGGCCTTGCTCCATCGAGAGGCCCCATTTCGGCATCGTGATCATGTGTATCGACATGGCGGCTCAGCTCCTTGCTCGACGCACCGCCTCGACCACGCGCCCGGCGTTCGGGATGTAGTGGTCTTCGAGCACGCCTGCGAACGGCACAGGGGTATGCGGGGCGTTCACACACTCGATCGGCGCCTTCAACGCGCGGAATGCCTTTTGCGCCACGAGCGCGGCGATGTCGGTGGCGATGGAACAGCGCGGGTTCGCCTCGTCGACGACAACGAGCCGCCCCGTGCGTTCCACGCTCTCGAGGATCGTGTCCTCGTCGAGCGGCGACGTGGTGCGCAGGTCGATCAGCTCGGCGCGAATGCCTTCCTTGGCCAGCGTCGCGGCTGCTTCGGTGCACGTATGGACCGTGCGTCCGTAGGTCACGATCGTCGCATCGTCGCCGTCGTGCACGATGGCCGCTTCGCCGAACGGGATCGAATAGGATTCCTCAGGCACTTCGCCTTCCCGCCCGTACAGCATCTTGTGTTCGCAGAAGATCACGGGATCGTCGTCGCGTATCGCCTGGATCAGCAAGCCTTTCGCGTCGTAGGGCGTCGCCGGGCAGACGACTTTGAGCCCGGGCACATGCGTGAACATCGACGTGAGCATCTGCGAGTGCTGGGCCGCGGCGCGCAGGCCCGCACCCATCATCGTCCGGATCACAACGGGCGTCACCGCCTTGCCCCCGAACATGTAACGGAATTTCGCCGCTTGATTGAAGATCTGATCGAAGCAGACGCCCATGAAATCGATGAACATCAGTTCCGCAACGGGGCGCATACCGCAGGCTGCGGCGCCGACGGCCGCGCCGATAAAGCCGCCTTCGGACAGCGGCGTATCGAGCACGCGGCCCGGGAATTGGTGAAACAGCCCCTTCGTCACGCCGAGCACGCCGCCCCAGGCGTCCTGCTCGCCGGGCGCACCTGCGCCGCCTGCGTTGTCCTCGCCCATTACGATGACGCGCTCGTCGCGCGCCATTTCCTGCGCTAGCGCTTCGTTGATTGCTTGAGAGTACGAAATGCGTCGTGCCATGTCTGTCTCCGTCAATGCGTTGGAATCGTCTTCGCCGAACGTGTCGCCCTTGGCCGGCCGTTCAGGGGTAGGCCACGTAGACGTCGGTCAGCAGGTCCTCCACGGTTGGCAGCGGCGCGTCCTTTGCCGCGCTCACGGCCCCGTCAATGAGCTGTTTGACCTCGTCGTCGATCTTGCGAAGCAGGCTGCGTTCGATGCGCTCGCTGCGGACGACGCGCGTCTCGAACTGCTTGAGACAATCCTTTTTCTCGCGCAGCGTCTGTACTTCACCGGGGGCACGGTAGGACTGCGCGTCGCCCTCGAAGTGGCCGAAATAGCGGGCACACTTGACCTCGACGAGCGTCGGCCCGCCGCCCTCGCGCGCACGCGCGATCGCAGTACCGAGTGCTTCGTGGACGGCGAAGAAATCGAAGCCGTCGACGACGCCGCCGGGCATGCCGAATCCACGGGCGCGCTCGGCAATGTTTCCGCCGGCGACCGACCAGCTCGACGAGGTCGCCTCCGCATAGCCGTTGTTCTCCGCGACGAAGATTGCCGGCAGCCGCCACACCGAGGCGAGGTTCATCGATTCGAAAATGACGCCTTGATTCGAAGCTCCGTCGCCGAAGAAGCAGACACCGACGCCCCCTGTGCCGCGTTGCTTTGCCGCGAGCGCGGCGCCGCAGACGAGCGGTCCGCCGGCGCCTACGATGCCGTTGGCACCGAGCATCCCTTTGGACAGATCGGCGATATGCATCGAGCCGCCCTTGCCGTGACAGACGCCGGTCCTGCGGCCGAAGATCTCGGCCATCATCGCGGCGACATCGACACCCTTCGCGATGCAATGGCCGTGGCCGCGATGCGTCGTTGCCACGTAGTCGATCTCGCTCAAGTGGAGCATCGTGCCGACGGCAGACGCTTCCTCGCCCGCATACAGATGCACGAAACCCGGAATCTCGCCCGTGGCGAACTCCACGTGCAGCCGTTCCTCGAATTCGCGTATCGTGCGCATCCTCCGATAAGCATCCAGCAGCGTTTGCGTACCCAACTCGCGAGCCATACTCATCTCCTGTCTCCTTCGTTGATTTGCGGTGCAAGCCGTGTGCGACGGGACGCCGCCATGCATGCGTCTGAACTCGCTGCGCGCTCCGTCGCAGGCCTGACAAGGCAAGGGGTATGCCATCGATGCGCATCGGCCCCGCGAGAACTGCGGAACGAGTTCCCGGGTGCCTTGCGCCGCGCGGTTTGCGCGCGATCGTGGACCTGCCCGGAGCGCGATGTCGTGCGTGCGATGAGGCACCGGGCGTCTCGCCGCTGCGTCTCGCATGTTCGCCGCGGCTCAGGCTGTCATGCGGCGATGGCGCCATAGCGGACGCCGTTTCTGGTGCGACGGGCTATCCCCACACGCATCGAGACGGCGGCTGCACGGTGAGACGATCGTCTCAGGCAGTGTCCGTGCTGCAGTGCGTGGTGATCCGCCCGAGCGAATGTGCTACAACCTCGCTGCGCGAGCGCGATCACGCGCAAGCGCTGGGACATCGACGGGAGCAGGCCATGCCTTACGTTCGATCGACGGGGCACGTGGAGCGCGTGCGTCGCGCCTTGGAGGGGCAACTGCCGGCTTCGCCAGACGCTGCGCGGCTCGTATCGTCATGGCGACGCTCGTTCGAGCAATACCGGCTCGATCCGTCGTCCGCGTGCGGGCCGCGTGTGCTGAGCGCCGCGGAGCTGCGTGCCATCAAGGAGCGCGACGAGGCTTTTCTGCTCGCATCGGGCGACTGTCTCGCACACCTTCACGAGATGGTCCGGATTGCCGACTACTGCGTGATGCTGACGAACGCGCACGGCGTCACGATCGACTACCGCGTCGACAGCGATCGGCGCGGTGCCTTCAAGCAGGCGGGCCTTTACGTTGGCTCGTGCTGGTCCGAGCGCGAGGAGGGGACCTGCGGGATTGCGGGCGTGCTCACAGACCTCGCGCCGATCACGGTGCATCGTGTCGAGCATTTTCGCGCGGCGTTTACGGCGCTCACATGCAGCGCCGCGCCGATTTTCGCGCCGACGGGCGAGTTGATCGGTGTGCTCGACGCTTCGGCCGTGCAGTCGCCTGAAAGCCGCGACAGCCAGCGCCTCGTCCATCAACTGGTCAGGCAGAGCGCACGCCTGATCGAGGACGCCTATTTTCTCAATCGGACTGCGAAGGAATGGGTGCTGCTGGGCCATACGAGCCCCGATTTCGTGGAAGCGAGGCCGGAATGGCTCATCGCATTCGACGACGCGGGCGCAATCCTGGCGGTCAATCGACGTGCGCGCGAGTGT
>CBJMQH010000044.1:0-16408 GCA_966431825.1 uncultured Trinickia sp. | reverse complement strand
GTACTTGGCTACGAACCAAGGGGTCGTGGGTTCGAATCCTGCCAGCCGCGCCATCTATGAAGGGCCTTCCCAATGGGAAGGCCCTTTGTTTTTGCGCTCACCGCGTGCAAGCGCCTTGCGGGCCCCGCCTTGCACGCCGTCGCCGTGCATCTGCTCCTCACGACAGCCCGCGCCTGCGGTTCAAGCCGCTGCCCGTATCAGGCAACCGCACCGCCCGCCCCCGAAACGATCAGTAGTCCGCCCGCTCGCGCTCGATTCGCATACTGCCGTCGTGGCGATGGTGGCCCTCTTCGCTCGGCCGCTCGCGCGCAATCCGCATGACATCGAGATTCGTGCGGACGCGCCGCATGACGTTCGCCAGATGGACGCGGTCGCTGACCTGGATCACGAAGCGCAGGACAGTCGATTCCTGCGACTGGTCTTCGTCCATCGCGATATGAACGATGTTTGCGTCGGCCGACGTGATATCGGCGGCCACACGCGCGAACACACCCTTCGTATTCTTGACGAGCACCTTTACGGCGACATCGAACAGACGGCCCGGCTGCGGCGCCCATGCCACGTCGATCCAGCGCCCCGGGTCGCGGCGATGGATCCGCTGCGCCACCCGGCAATCGGTGGTGTGAATCGCCATACCCAGGCCGATACCGATATAGCCCATGATGTCGTCGCCCGGAATCGGCCGGCAGCAGGCCGACAATTGCACCGACATGCCTTCGGTACCTGTGATGACGACCGGCGGCGCATGGTTGGCGGCGGCCGCGTGCTCGGCACGCGCATGTTCGTCGTCGGCGTCGCGACCGCTGAGCAGCACTTCGATGCGCTTGGCCATGACAGCCGCCACGCGCCGGCCGAGCCCGATGTCCGCGAAGATCTCCTGACGATTCTTGTTGCCGGTCCACTGAACCAGCCGCTCCCAGATTTCGGGGCTCACGTCGGCAAGCGTCAGACCATAGCCCTTGAGGCTCTGATCGACGAGACGCTCGCCGAGCTGCACCGACTCGTTCAGGCGCATCGTCTTCAGATAGTGGCGAATCGCCGAGCGAGCCTTGCCCGTTCGAACGAAACCGAGCCACGCCGGATTCGGCTTCGAATACGGCGCCGTGATGACCTCGACGATATCGCCGCTCTTGAGCTCGGTGCGCAGCGGCAGCAATTCGTTGTTGATCTTCACGGCGACGCACTGGTTGCCGAGGTCGCTGTGGATCGAATAGGCGAAGTCGAGCGCGGTGGAGCTGCGCGGCAACGCCATGATCTTTGCCTTCGGCGTGAAGACATAGACCGCGTCGGGGAACAGGTCGATCTTGACGTGTTCGAGGAATTCGCTCGAATCGCCGGCCTCGCTCTGGATGTCGAGCAGCGACTTGAGCCACTGATGCGCCCGCTTTTGCACGTCGTTCAGATCGGCGCCGCCGTTTTTGTAGAGCCAGTGCGCAGCCACGCCGGCCTCGGCGATCTCGTGCATCTTGCGTGTGCGCACCTGGAATTCGACAGGCGCGCCGAACGGACCCACGAGCGTCGTGTGCAACGACTGGTAGCCGTTGACCTTCGGGATCGCGATGTAGTCCTTGAACTTGCCGGGCACGGGCTTATAGAGCGCATGCAGCACGCCGATACAGGTGTAGCACTCGAGCGCGCTGTTCACGACGATGCGGAACCCATAGACGTCGAGCACTTGCGAGAACGACAACTGCTTGTCGCGCATCTTCTTGTAGATGCTGAAGATCGTCTTCTCGCGCCCCGTCACTTCGGCGTCGATATGCGCCTCGGCGAACGCACGCTGAACCGATTCGAGAATCTTGCCGACCACTTCGCGCCGATTGCCGCGCGCCGCCTTCACGGCTTTCTCGAGCGTGGCGTAACGATTCGGATTGAAGTTCGCGAAGCTGAGATCCTGCAGCTCGCGATAAGTGTTGTTCAGGCCGAGACGGTGTGCGATCGGCGCGTAGATGTCGAGCGTTTCGCGCGCGACGCGCCGGCGCTTCTCGGGCGGCACGGCGCCAAGCGTGCGCATGTTGTGCAACCGGTCCGCCAGCTTCACGAGGATGACGCGCACATCGCGTGCCATCGCAAGCAGCATCTTGCGGAAGTTTTCCGCCTGCGCCTCTTCGCGGTTGCGAAACTCCATCTTGTCGAGTTTCGACAGGCCGTCGACGAGCTCAGCGACCTTCGGGCCGAAACGCTCGGCCAGTTCGGCCTTCGTCACGCCCTGATCTTCCATGACGTCGTGCAGCAACGCAGCCATGATGGCCTGTGCGTCGAGCTTCCAGCCCGCACAGATTTCAGCGACGGCAACGGGGTGCGTAATGTAGGGCTCGCCGCTATGGCGATACTGGCCCAGATGCGCTTCGTCGCCGAAGTGGAACGCAGCCTTGACCTCTTTGATCTCTTCGGGGCTCAGGTAGCCCGAGAGCATCGATGTGAGCTTGGCGATCGAAACGACTTCGTGCTTGCGCGGGACTTCAGGCGTGGCAGTCGGCCCGAACAAATGCCGGAACGACTGTTCGAGCACAGCGTCGATATATTTGCGCGCCGCACCGGGCGCATCGAGCTCGTGTTCCAGATGAGAGACAGGCGAGGCACCCGCGGAGACGGACGATGGGGTGGTGCTCATATTCGCCTCCGTGTGGAACGCTCGGCTGGTGGTGCAGACTGAACTTGCAAGGGCGGTGCCGGGAGCAAGGCGCACGAAGCGCGCCTTGCTGACCTGACACGTTAGACCGGGACCTTCTTCAACATTTCCAGACCGACCTGGCCGGCCGCGATTTCGCGCAACGCCACGACGGTGGGCTTGTCGCGGCTCTCGATCTTCGGCGTATGACCTTGCGCGAGCTGACGTGCACGGTACGTTGCGGCGAGCGCCAGTTCGAAACGATTCGGGATTTGTTTCAGGCAGTCTTCGACAGTAATGCGAGCCATGTTCGGGTTTTCCTTCTCAGTATGTTGCTCATTCTACCTTATGTGAAGCGCGCAGCCGCCTTCACTCCGCGTGCGGCAGATGGATGCCGAGCTCGATGAAAAGCGCGCTATGCCGTGCGTACTGCGAACCAAAGCGCAGACGCGTCGCAGCAACGACACACTGCAGTTCGGCAAGCGCCTGCTCGAAGTGCTCGTTGATGATCACGTACTCGGACTCCGACGCATGCGCCATCTCGCTGCCCGCTGCCAGCAGACGCCGCGTGATCACGTTCGGTTCGTCCTGGCCGCGCTTTTTCAGGCGCACTTCGAGCGCGTCGAGCGACGGCGGCAACACGAAGATCTCGACCGCGTTGCGGAACTGTTTCTTCACCTGTTGCGCGCCCTGCCAATCGATTTCGAGCAGCACGTCGTGGCCGTTCTTCATCTGCTCTTCGATCCAGACGCGCGACGTGGCGTAGTAGTTGCCGTGCACCTCGGCGCTCTCCAGGAATTCGCCTGCTGCATGACGCGCGAGGAAATCGTCGACCGTCGTGAAGTGATAGTGCTGTCCGTCGAGTTCACCCGGGCGCGGCTTGCGTGTCGTGTACGAAATCGACAGACGGATCTCGGCGTCCTGCGCGAGCAGTGCGTTCACGAGCGTCGACTTGCCCGCGCCCGAGGGCGCGACGACCATGAAGAGATTGCCGGGATAAACGCCGGCGTACGGATTGCGCGGCACCTGACGGGCCTTGCCGGTTTCGGGGGTTGCGTCTGTCACGTTCGCTTACTCCAGATTCTGCACTTGTTCACGCATCTGCTCGATCAACAGCTTCAGCGTCATCGACGCGTCGGCCAACTCTTTCGCCGCCGCCTTCGAGCCGAGCGTATTCGCTTCGCGATTGAGTTCCTGCATCATGAAGTCGAGCCGCTTGCCGACCTTGCCGCCCTTCTCGATGACGTGCCGGGTTTCCTTCAAATGGGCAGACAAACGCGACAGCTCTTCGGCGATATCGATTCGGATACCGTACATCGTCACTTCTTGACGAATGCGCTCGGCGATCTCTTCGCGCGAGACGATCGTGGCAGCCGCATCGGGAGCGGCGATACCCAGCGCTTCCTGGAGACGTTCGACGATCTTTTGCTGATGCTTGGTGATGAGCTCGGGCACGAGCGGCGTAATGCGCTCGACGATGGCTTCCATCTCGGTCACGTTGCCGAGCAGCATCGCGGCCAGTTGCGCGCCCTCGCGGGCCCGCACATCGACAAGCTCGCCGACTGCCTGCTTGCCGCACGCGAGCACGGCATCGCGCAGCGTATCGGGCGACACGCCGCTCTCGGCGAGCACGCCGGGCCAGCGCAGGATTTCGCCAGTGCGCATGCGCTCGGCGCCGGGAAACGCTTCGAGCACGGCACGCTCCAGGGCGGCCAGTTGGTCGAGGGCTTCGCGGCTCAGCGCGCCGACGTTGGCTGACTGCTCGCTGCGCTGAAGATTGATGCGGATATCGACTTTGCCGCGGGAGAGCTTCGTCATCAGCATCTCGCGCAACGCAGGCTCACAGGTGCGCACTTCCTCGGGCATGCGGAAGTTCAGGTCGAGGAAGCGCGAATTCACGGTGCGCAGTTCGACCGACACGCTCATCGCGCCGGCCGTGCTTGCGGCAGCGAGTTCGCGCGTGGCGCTCGCGTAACCTGTCATGCTGTAAATCATCGTGACGTCTCGCGTTTGTGGCCGTTGCCGGCCGGTTGTTTGAGCCGCTACGCGCAGGTCCTTCCGTTGCGCGTGGCGTAGAAGCGCATTATCCCATTTTTGCCGCGGCAGCCTGTCGAGCGCCGCAGGAGCGGCACGCGGCATGCAGAGGCGTTGGAGCGGTAAAATTACGGCTTCTCCCCTCCTTTGATCATTCCCCGGCCCAACCATGACCGAAAACGTCCAACGCCCGAGCGGGCGCCGTCCCGATGCACTGCGCGACGTGCGCATCACGCGCCACTACACGAAGCATGCCGAGGGCTCGGTGCTCGTCGAGTTCGGCGACACGAAGGTGATCTGCACGGCGAGCGTCGTCGAGCGCGTGCCCGAGTTCCTGCGCGATCGCGGACAAGGGTGGCTCACGGCCGAGTACGGCATGCTGCCGCGCGCCACCCATACGCGCAGCGACCGCGAAGCGGCACGCGGCAAGCAGACGGGACGCACGCAGGAAATTCAGCGGCTCATCGGTCGTGCGTTGCGTTCGGTGTTCGACCTCGAACGCCTCGGCCCGCGTACGATTCATATCGACTGCGACGTGATCCAGGCCGATGGCGGTACGCGCACGGCCAGCATCACGGGCGCGTTCGTCGCTGCACACGATGCCGTATCGAAGCTGATTGCAGCAGGCCGCATCGAGGTATCGCCGATTGTCGATTACGTCGCTGCGATCTCGGTCGGCGTCTATCACGGCACGCCCGTGCTTGACCTCGACTACGACGAGGACTCGCGCTGCGACACCGACATGAACGTGGTGATGACAGGTGCCGGCGGCTTCGTCGAAATTCAGGGCACGGCCGAGGGCGCGCCGTTCACGCGCGACGAGATGAATGCACTGCTCGACCTCGCGCAACAGGGAATCTGCACGTTGATCGACGAACAAAAGGCGGCGCTGGGGGTGACGGCGTGACGCGAGCGACGCAAGCCGGCGGCGCGCTCGCGCGCGTCGTGCTGGCTTCGAACAATGCCGGCAAGCTGCGCGAATTCGCGCAGCTGCTCGGTGCGGCCGGCATCGCGCTCGTTACGCAAGGCGAGCTGGGCGTGCCGGAGGCCGACGAGCCGCACGTCACGTTCGTCGAAAACGCGCTCGCGAAAGCGCGGCATGCGTCGAAGCTGACGGGTCTGCCCGCGCTCGCCGACGATTCGGGGCTCTGCGTGCGCGCGCTGCGCGGCGAGCCCGGTGTTTATTCGGCGCGCTATGCACAGCGCGCAGGCGGCGAGAAGAGCGACGCGGCGAACAACGCGCTCGTCGTCGAGCGGCTGCGCGGCATTGCCGATCGGCGCGCATACTACTTCTGTGTGCTGGCACTCGTCAGATATCCTGACGATCCCGAGCCGCTGATCGCCGAGGGCCGCTGGCACGGCGAAATGCTCGATGCACCGCGCGGTGAACATGGCTTCGGCTACGACCCGTATTTTTTCATCCCGGCATTGAACGCGACGGCGGCCGAGCTCGCCCCTGAGCAGAAGAACGCAAGCAGTCATCGCGCGCTGGCATTGCAGCAGTTGCTTGCGCGCTTGAAGGAGGAGCAGTGATGGCTGGTTCGGACCGAACGGTACAGGCGTTCCTCGCGCCCGGCAGCCTGAATCTGACTTCGCTGCCGCCGCTCGCGCTGTACGTTCATTTCCCCTGGTGCGTGCGCAAGTGTCCCTATTGCGATTTCAATTCGCACGAGTGGAAGGGCGAACGGTTTCCCGAGGAGGCATACCTCGATGCGTTGCGCGCCGATCTCGAACAGTCGCTGCCGTTGATCTGGGGGCGGCAGGTGCATACGGTATTCATCGGCGGAGGCACGCCGAGCCTGCTGTCGGCACGCGGTTTGGACCGTTTGTTGTCCGATGTGCGCGCACTGCTGCCGCTCGATGCGGATGCCGAGATCACGCTCGAAGCGAACCCGGGGACATTCGAAGCGGAGAAGTTCGCGCAGTTCCGGGCAAGCGGCGTCAATCGTTTGTCGGTCGGTATTCAGAGCTTCAACGATGCGCATCTGAAGGCGCTCGGACGCATTCACGACACCGGGGATGCGCGACGGGCCGTTGAGATTGCGGCGCGCCATTTCGAGAACTTCAACCTCGATCTGATGTTCGCTCTGCCGACGCAGACACTCGCGCAATGTCGTGAGGACATCGAAACAGCGCTCTCGTTCGCGCCGCCGCATTTGTCGCTTTACCATCTGACGCTGGAGCCGAACACGCTGTTCGCGAAGTTCCCGCCGGCGCTGCCCGACGACGATGCGTCGGCCGACATGCAGGACTGGATTCACGAGCGGATGGTCGACGGCGGTTACGAGCGCTACGAGGTGTCGGCCTACGCGCGGCCCGGTCACTCGTGCAAGCACAACCTCAACTATTGGCGCTTCGGCGACTATCTGGGCATCGGCGCCGGCGCGCATTCGAAGCTGTCGTTCGCCCATCGTGTCGTGCGTCAGGCGCGCTACAAGCATCCGGCGACCTACATGGAAGAGGCTCGAACGGGTACACCGATTCAGGAGGAGCACGAGGTCGGTCCGCGCGATTTGCCGTTCGAGTTCATGCTCAACGCGCTACGGCTCGTGGAGGGGTTTCCAGTTCATCGGTTTCTGGAGCGTACCGGACTGACAATGACTTCGATCGAACCGGGGCTCAGAGAGGCGGAGGCACGCGGGCTGATCGCGCGCGATTTCGAAAAGATCGTACCGACGCCGCTTGGGCAGCGATTTTTGAATGACCTGCAGGCGATGTTTTTGAACGATCGGGAGCGGTGACGCACACGGGGTGCAGCGCGCGCCGCCGTGCCACGAGGCAGGCAGTTTCAGGTACAATCGCGGTCCTCGGAGGGCTGGCAGAGCGGTTGAATGCACCGGTCTTGAAAACCGGCAAGGCTTTACGGCCTTCGTGGGTTCGAATCCCACGCCCTCCGCCAGCACATCAACGAAAACGGGCCGCTTGGCCCGTTTTTCGTTTCACCTGTTCGGCGGAATTCTCAGGTCATTGAGCGCCCGCGCCCCATTCAATACGCCGAGTTTACGCATCGCGACCTTTCGATGTTCGCGAATCGCGCAACCATCCGACTACACACACAAACAAAAAAGAAAATAACCGGCATCTATATCAGGTTGTGAGCCGAATGCCCATGGCATATAAACATCGAACCAAAAGCGCGCATACGCGCAAGCCCCGAGGCCGATTCGAGGGAAGTCGTTTGTTTGATCAGCACAGCCGTCGGAGCAGCCGTTTCGACAAACCGCTCACCGCAACCCAACTCGGAGCCTCCCCGGATGCCCAAAAAACTACTGCGCCACCTCGCCGTTTGCGCCACGCTCACGACTGGCATCTGTTCCGCCGCACACGGCGCAGCCCTCGGACTGCACGCTGGACAGGATGCCTACACCTCGCAATACGACGACTTCGGCAAATGGCTCGGCAAGCCCGTCATGTACCGCGTAACCTTTGCCGCCGCCGATTCATGGCAATCCATCGACGCGCCTTTCTTCCTCGGCGGCAGCACGAAACAATGGCTGGCCTCGAACCCCGGGCACTATGAGGTCATCACGATTCCGCTGATGCTGGACCCGAGCGGTACCAAGCCGACCGAGCCCGGTACGATCGCCACGGACAACGCCACGCTCACCGCCATCGCGAACGGCACCTACGACAACTACTACCGCCAACTCGCCGAAAACCTCGCCACAAAGACCGGCGCGCCGCAGCGCATCATCATTCGCCTCGGTTGGGAGTTGAACGGCGACTGGTACACATGGACTGCCATCAACGCACCCAAGACCTACGCCGCAGCGTATCGACATGTCGTCCAGACCATGCGCTCGGTATGCAACGTCCTGCGATTCGAATGGAACCTCTCAAGGACCGGAAGAACAATGTCCACAATCGGACACGTCCCCTTCGACTGGAACGCAGCGTACCCGGGCGACGACGTCGTCGACATCGTCTCCATGGACGTCTACGACGAGTACAACAACGGTTGGACCGATGTCGTCGGCGGCCAATATGGTCTGAACGCCTTCCGCCAGTTCGCGCGCGCCCACAATAAGTCCGAGGCCTATACCGAATGGAGCGTGTCGACCGACACGCATGGACATGGCGACGACCCCGCGTTCGTCCAGGGCATGTATGACTGGATTACAGCAGGCGGCTCCAATGTGCTCTACCAAGGGTACTGGAATACATCGGCCGGCGGACCCAACGGTGCAATTCAAGGTCCAGGCTCCGGCGGCGTTCCCAAATCCGCAGCGCTGTACAAGAAGCTCTTCGGCCAATAACCGACCGCCCCGTGTCGCCAGAACGCGTCCGGTGACACGGCTTGGCTGGCTCCCGGTTTGCTCGCTCTGCGTCCGGACGCCGCCAGTGCGACGCCTGGACGCCCGGACGCCTGCCGGCGCTGCACGCTGTGGCACGACGCCACGCAAGGTGTGCCGGCCGCACAGCGAGCTTTAGTCCAGACTCACATCCGGCTCACCGAACGCCGCAACGATCCGTTTGCGCGCCGCGGCAACACCGGCATCGCACGCGTCACACTCCGTAGGATAGCGCGCGTCGTTGCCCGACGACAGCTCCACCCAGGCGTCCGCTACGCTCGCGTCTGCCCCAGGTGGAAGAATTTTCACTGCATAGCCGAAATCGCCCGATCTGGACGCACCGTTCTCCGATGCCGTGCGCGGCAACACATGGATTTCGTAGCCGCCCTCAACACACGTAAACCAGTTCGTACCGTTACCGTTCTGCTGCATCTTGCCTCCCTATCGACGTGTCGTGTCCGCATCCGACATCGGCCCATGCCCAGGTCGCTACGCAACCCGGCCATTTCGAGATGCCGGCCCGGTCCATCGGTTATACAACAGGGAGCAAGATTCGCCGCAGTGCAGCGTCACCTTCGCGCGAGCCCCGCAGTACGGGCCAAAGCGCTCGTACAAGCCGCTCGGCCTGCCTACCGCGTCGTGCGAAAAACGGCTGTTCGAGGGCCAGCCTTTCCGCAACGCGGCAAGAAGGCTCGTCATCTGAAACCCAACAGCTCGGCCGGCGAATCGCGCAAAACGATCGCCCGCCTCGAAGCATCGGGCACCCATCGGTCGAGTGCTGCACGGGCGGCCGCAAAATCGGTCACCCCGTCGTGCTGCGTATGCGGCCAGTCGCTTCCCCATACGAGGCGGCGCTCGCCAAACGCATTAATGAGCCCCTGCGCGAGGACCTGCGCGCAGTCGCGGCCATCGCCCGCCCTGCCGTTGCGGTAGGCCGCCGACAGCTTGACCCAGACACGGTCTGTCGATGCAAGCGAGAGCAAGTAGACGAAGCCCGCATCGTCGACACCGTACGCCGGATCGGGACGACCGAAATGATCAACGACGATCGTACAGCCCATGTCGACGAGGGGCCCGGCCAGGGCCGGCAGATCCGCACCGTGGCAATGAAGTTCGATGTGCCAACCGCGCGCACTGACCGCCGCGCAGAGCGTCCGCCACGGCCCCGTACGCAGGTCCGGCAGCGGAGCGCCGACCAGATTCAATCGAATACCGACGATCCCGTCGCGGTCGAGTTGCGCGAGCGTCTGGGGCGACATGGATGGCTCGACGGCGGCGACCCCGCGCAAACGCTGCGGGAAACGCCGAAGCGCCTCGAGCAAATAGCGATTGTCGGTGCCGAGAAAACTGGGCTGCACGAGCAGCGCATGCGACAGCCCGTGCCCGCGCAGATGCGCCGCGTAAGCGGCAAGCGGCGCATCGGCTTCGGGCGTATAGCGGCGCTCGGCCGCCAGCGGCAAACCGCGCACGAAAACGTGCGCGTGCATGTCGACAGCATCGATGGACGGCGGCGCCGAGGCCAGCCACTCCAGGGCTTCGTGCTGGCCCGCATCATGGGCCGGCGCAGCAGACGAAGGCAATCGGGTCATCGGGGGCCTTTGGCGTTCGGTTGGGCGCGTTCCGCATTTTAGGGACGGGCGCCGCCCTTGCAAAGACCGGGCTGTCCAAACGACGCAATCACGGCCCGCCACCGGGCGCCAGTCCGAATATCGGCACACGATGCGAATCGCCGCGGCCCGCCCCCCTACGATCGATCCCGCACACGCAGCAAACACCTCAACACCGTGTGCGCCGATGAGCCTTTGTCCAATCTACGGAGTGCAATCTCATGACCCAACCCGTCGTCCACGTCGTCAATGCCAGCACGCACGAGCTCTTCATCGATCACGATCCCAACTGGGACGACCAGGTCCTCGTCGTCGACGGTGAACCCGTCGATTCGATCTATCGCCTGCCGGCAGGCGCCTGTGCGGTAGTGACTATCGCAGCAGCAGCCGCGCCCGCCAAAGAAGCCAATCTGATAGGCGTTGTCCTGTCCGACGGCCAGCACTACGACTACGGTACCGCCGGCTTTTACCAGGCCACGATCGGCCACGACGAGAAAGGACTGCTCGGCGTGACCGACGAACTCGTTCACCGGCAACCGCGCATCGGCTACGTGCTCGAAGCACGAACCGATTGGTCCATGACCCTGCGGTTCGCCGATCGATGAGCACGCCTTAACCGGCGCACGGGCGCACTGTTGCCGTTTGCGCCCGTCATTACATAGATTTCCGAAGAATCCCAACGCGCGCGTCGTTGCGTGGTCCACCCCACAAGCGCAAGGGTGAATCGGGATGGCTTGCGGCGCGCTATCGACTACGCTTTTGATCAGAAGCGAAGCCCGCGCTGACCGGAGCGCACCTCACTGCCGCACACCGCCATGTTCGCCCATCTCACTCGTCTATCGCCGCCGCGCAGGCCCGCGCGCGCCGGCTTGCGCGTTGCGGCAAGCGCCGCCTTGCTCGCCGCCAGTGCGTGCACATTCACGCCACCGACGCGCCCTGCTGCATCGGTCTTGCCGCCGCCAGCCGCAGTCAACAGCGTGACCATGACCGAATATCGGGAGTCGGTGGCGCACCGCATTTCCGATCGCAATCCGTCCTATGTGCTGCACGGCCACCCGCAAGCGATGCTGCGCTCGCTCGTCGTCGTGGCATTCACGGTGGACCGGGAAGGTCGGATCGTGAAATCGGCGGTGTTCCGTTCGAACGGCGACGATGAGGCCGAGGCCACCGCGCTCGCCACGCTGCGCCGCGCAGGGCCGTTGCCGGCACCGCCCTCGAAATTGCTGAACGGGCTCGGTCAAATGGAAATCATGGAAGATTGGCTGTTCAACGATGACGGGAAGTTCCAACTGCGCGAGCTCGCAGCCCCGCAGGCACAGAACATCGACTAGTCGATCGAGCGGGGGGGGGGGGGTTGCCGCGCGCCCCACCCCCACGTGACCTTTCCCCCCCCCCCCAAGGAACCCCGCCCACCCGTGGAGAACAACCCCTCCCGGGAGATGTGTCCCCCACCCCCCCCCGCCCCGCTATAATTTTCCCCACCCCTGCCGGGACATCCGGCCCGACTGGGCGCACACGTCTATCCGGCGCGGTGTCGCCAGTACGGCGGCGTCTGACCGCCTGCACCAGGCGCTCGTGCGCCGTCGACTCCGCCATGAAGCATTGTTCCGCACCCTAGTGCGCTATCGACCGCTTCGTCGCGATGCGCCCGCTCGCTTCGCACGAAATCCACAACAGACGCGGTACGCACGCGCCTTCAGGCACGGCGCCGACGTCACGACAACAGGAGACCCGAGTATGTCCGCCTCGCCGTCATCGTCCACCGCGGCACCCGTTTCCGACGCGTCGAATACGACGAGCCGCTCACGCATCGTCTTCGCAAGCTTCATCGGCACGGCTATCGAGTTCTACGATTTCTACGTCTACGCCACAGCCGCTGCGCTCGTCATCGGCCCCGTGTTTTTCCCGCACGGCTCAAAAACGGCTCAGGCGCTCTCGGCATTCGTCACGTTCGGCATCGCGTTCATCGCCCGTCCGATCGGCTCGTTCCTGTTCGGCCACTTCGGCGACCGGATCGGCCGCAAATCCACGCTGGTCGCTTCGCTGGTCGTCATGGGCCTCTCGACGACATTGATCGGCTTCCTGCCCGGCTATGACGCAATCGGCGGTCTCGCACCGGTGCTGCTCTGCGTCCTGCGGTTCGGGCAGGGCATCGGGCTTGGCGGCGAATGGGGCGGTGCCGCACTGCTCGCCACCGAGAACGCACCGGCCGGCAAACGGGCCTGGTTCGGCATGTTCCCGCAATTGGGGCCGTCGGTCGGCTTCCTCGCTTCGAACGGTCTTTTCTTCGCGCTTGCCCTCTCGCTTGACGATGCCCAATTCCGCAGCTGGGGCTGGCGCGTACCGTTCATCGCCAGTGCGGTGCTCGTCGCGCTCGGGCTCTATGTACGCCTGAAGATCGCCGAAACGCCGGCTTTCCGCGCCGCCATCGAGCGCAAGGAACGCGTGCGCGTCCCGCTCGTTGCCCTGCTCTCGCATCACGGCTGGCCGACGATCGCCGGCGCGCTGGCCATGGTCGTCTGCTACACGCTGTTCTATATCTCGACCGTGTTCACGCTGTCGTATGGCGTCTCGACACTGCACTTCCCCCGCCAGACGTTCCTCGGCATGCTCTGCTTCGCGGTGCTGTTCATGGCGCTCGCCACGCCGATATCGGCCTGGGCCAGCGACCGTTTCGGCCGTCGCCCCGTCCTCATGATCGGCATCGTCGGCGCCATCGCCTCCGGCTTCACGATGGCACCGCTCGTCAGCAGCGGTTCCCCCGTGCTCGTGACACTGTTCCTCACGATCGAGCTGTTCCTCATGGGCGTGATCTTCGCGCCGATGGGTGCATTGCTGCCGGAGCTGTTCCCGACGAACGTCCGCTACACCGGTGCAGGCGTGTCGTACAACCTCGGGGGTATCCTCGGCGCCTCGATCGCACCGTACATTGCGCAAATGCTCGCGGCCCAAGGCGGCCTCACATGGGTCGGCGCGTACGTGTCCGTCGCCGCAGCGGTGAGCCTCGTCGCGGTCATTGCCATGCGCGAAACGCGCGATATCCGGCTCGGCTGAACCCGCCCCCCACCCGGGTGCGGCGCCAACCGCATCCGGGTCGAACGGCCCGGCATGCCCCGTCAGGCGTCAACCGGCATGCCGCCTCTCAGTGGTAATAGCCGCCGCCGTAGTACCCGTCGTGGTGATGGTAGTAGCCGCCGCCATAGTAGTAGCCCGGTGCCGGCACCACCACGCACCCGCCCAGCGTCGCGGCCAGCAGTGCCGCAGCCAACAATGTCAAGGTCGCGCGTTTCATTCTTCTCTCCTGTCGTTCGGGTTGGGCGCTCGCGAGTCCAACGTGCGGCACAGTTGAGATTGAAGCGGAGAGACGTACCGGTAAGCGTTGCAATTTGTAAGCACGCGACCGGCATCTATTACAAGCTGCAGGCGTGTCGGCCGGAAGGCCGCACCGGCTCACGAGGGCGCCGGTTACCGGATGAACGAACCGCGACAGTTTTAACAAGTCTGTAATGACGAGGAACAGGCAGCGCGGGGCCCGTTTCGTGCGTTTTGGCTCTAGCACCGTGCGGCTTCGCTCCTAAGGCAAGCGAATAGCCAGCACGTATAATCGCCGCTTTCCCGCCTCTGTCGATCATGGTCCGCACGTCATCGTTTCGCTCTGCCGTCATCGTGCGGCGCGCACGGCAACTCTGGCGCCGCTACGGCATCTTTTGGCTCGGCGCAATTGCGGTCGGCCTCGTGGCTGTCTTCTACGCGCGCTTGATTGATTGGGGCTACGAAGCGTTTCAGGCGCTCGAAGCGCGACACGTATGGGCCGCATTGTTTGTCACGCCCGCAATCGGAGCGCTGTCCGTCTGGCTCACGCGGCGTTTCTTCAACGGCGCCGAAGGCAGCGGCATCCCCCAGGTCATCGCGACGCTCGAACAAGGCACGACCACGCTCGGGCCGCGCCTGCTGGGTATGCGGCTTTTCGTCGGCAAAATCCTGATTTCGCTGCTCGGCATCCTGGGGGGCTTCGCAATCGGCCGCGAAGGCCCGACCGTGCAGATCGGCGCGACGCTGATGTTCAACCTGCGCCGGCTCTATCCGCGCTCGAACGCGCTGATCGAACGGCAGCTCGTACTGGCCGGTGCCGCGGCAGGACTCTCCGCGGCATTCAACACCCCGCTCGCCGGGATCGTCTTTGCAATCGAAGAGCTGACACGTAGCTTCGAAGTGCGCACGAGCGGTGTTCTGATCACCGGAATCATCGTTGCGGGCGTCATCGCGCTCGGGTTGAATGGCAACTACACCTACTTCGGCACGATTCAGATCGGTGCGCATTTCCCCGATCTGCTTGCCGTGGCCGTCGTGCTCACCGCGATCGTCACGGGCATCGCGGGCGGTATCTTCGGCTGGCTGTTGCTCAACACGCCGCGTTGGCTGCCGGCACCGCTGTTGCGCCTGCGCGGCGAGCGGCCCATCGTGTTTGGCGCCGCATGCGGTCTAGCCATCGCCGTCATCGGGCTCATCTCGGGCGGCGCAACGTTCGGCAGCGGCTACGCCGAAGCGCGCGGACTACTCGACGGGCGCGAACAGCTCTCGCTGGTCTACCCGTTTCTGAAGATGGCGTCGATGGTCGGGTCCTACCTGCCCGGCATTCCAGGCGGGATCTTCGCGCCGTCGCTGTCGATCGGCGCCGGCTTCGGCAACCTGCTGCACCATGTATTCGGCAGTCTGCAACTGCCGATGCTGATCGCGCTTGCGATGGTCGGGTATCTCGCAGCCGTCACGCAATCGCCCATCACTGCGTTCGTCATCGTCATGGAGATGATCAACGGTCACGCGCTGGTGATCTCGTTGATGGCAACGGCGTTGATCGCGAGCCGCGTGTCGCGACTCTTCGCGCCTCCACTCTATGAAGCGCTCGCGCACCGCTATATGGCGGGCACGAGCGCGCAAGCGGCGGCCACCCCGCCCGCAGCACAAGACGTCCCCGTTGCCGTCAGCGATCTGACCGACGAGCACGCACGCGAAGCAACCGTGCGCAATCGCTGAACGCGGCATGCAGCCTCCGACGGACGCTGCATGGACTATGCATAGCTGGCCTGGGTTATGCCCAGTGCCCCGGCACCCAAGCCCAGTGCGCGCCGCGTGGCGCCCAATGGCCCGGCACCCAATGGTAGCCAACCCGCACCGGTTGCCAATGACCAGGTGCCCAGACGTAGCGCCCATGCTCCCAACGCCAGTGTCCACGGTCCCAGACGTAGCCGTCGCGCGGTGCAGGAACCGCCTCGTAGCGAACGGCCGGCGGCGCACTCGGCGCCACGACGACGATCTCCTCTGCCCCGACCGGTGCAGCGATCGCGCCGAGCGTGGCCGCAGCCAGCGTGAACTGAACGACAAACAAGCGAATCGGTGTTTTCATGTGGGCCTCTCGTTGCAAGGGCGCCCAGGTATGGGCGTTACTCCCTTAATGCGCGAGGCCGTCAGCGCGATGACTTTTGCCGCATTACACGGCGCCCGCAATTGCTACCGTTTCTTTCAGGCGAAGGGAGGATGCAAGACCGGTGCGGTGCGCAGCACGGAAAGGAAGGCGGCGAGACGGGTGGACGCG
This sequence comes from uncultured Trinickia sp., assembly GCA_966431825.1. Taxonomy (GTDB): domain Bacteria; phylum Pseudomonadota; class Gammaproteobacteria; order Burkholderiales; family Burkholderiaceae; genus Trinickia. The sequence goes on along the minus strand of CBJMQH010000044.1, from coordinate 271 downwards.
AAGGCGCCGCACCCGTTCGAGAAAGCGTGATTACGCTTGCGGGATTTCGATCTTGACTTCGAGCACTTCGAGGTCGTCCTGACGCTCGAGGCTGACTCGAATATCGTCGTCCGAAATCTTTACGTCCTTCGAAATAACGACCACGAGCTCGCGCTGAAGCTGGTCCGCCAAGATGTGGAGGAAGTGTCCTGACCGCGCCGGAGCCGCAGGCGAGCGTCGAGACGCTGCCCGAGAGCCTCACCCTGCTGGCCGAGGGCGCTCGCGTGGTCAG
>CBJMQH010000043.1:0-16415 GCA_966431825.1 uncultured Trinickia sp. | reverse complement strand
GGGGGTGGGTGGGCTTGGAGGAAAAAAAAAAAGCAGGTTTCCGGCGCCTGTTCTCCCCCCCCCCCCCGCGTCCGCAGTGACGTCGAACGCGTCACAGAACGAAATCGTACACGTCTCCGACGTCTTAGTTCAACGTCGAATGCACGAAAGAGAAGGCCGTGCACGCCAACAGCATGGATGGCGCGCGGGAATGCTCGCTGCAAGCCTGGCGAAAAGACGTGCCGTAAGGCCCCGCGGAAGGCTCGGCGCACCTATATCGATCGGAGCGCGAAGAAGCGCGACGCTTCAGCCTTGCTGAGCGAACACCTTCCAGACTTTTTTCTGCGTGCCTGCATCGGCTTCTTCGTGAACCGAGCAGTCGAGCCGCAGACCGCCGTCGCCGTACGTCAGGCCAAGTGCCGTGCAATGATGCGCCGCCTTCCGTGCGTTCTTGCTCGGCTCGAAATAGCGGCATGTCACGCACATGCGGTGCGGGGGAATATCGCCCTGCACCTGCAACTGGCGAATCATCTTCAGCAGCGTGCGATAGAACACGGCCTGCTCTTCGTCGCGAAGCGTACCGATCGCCTCGGTCAGGAAATCGGGCCACTGCAGTGCCCGCTTCGCCGCCGTTCGCCCGCGCGCCGTGAGCTTAACCGCCAGCGCGCGACCGTCGTCGAGCGCACGGCGCTTTTCGACGAGACCCTTCGCCTCGAGCGTGCTCACTGCATCGCTCGTCGTCGCTGCCGTCAGCGCCGTCTCGCGCGCGATCTCGCCAAGCCGCAGCGGCACCTTGCGTTGCATCAGCAGGACGAGTATTTCGCCCTGAGTCGGCGTGAGCCCTGCACCTTCAGCCCACTCCCACGCTTGGCTGCGCATCGCCGTGCTTAACCGTAGCAGGCTGTGCGTCACGCGCCCGGTGGCCTGCTCTCCGTATACACCTTCGCTCATAGTCTTTCTTCGCTATTTCGCAATTGACAGCATGCTGCTGCAGATCCGGTTGTCCGTCGCGCGGTCCCGTCGCGACAGAAACAACCTCCGTGGGATGACCCGCCCTCTATCGAGCCCGCCGATTTTACTATTCGCAGCGCGTCGCTCGAAGGGAATTGAGCCGCGGCTCTCGACCAACGACTGCATTCACCAGAAGACATGTTCCCTTTTGCACCGGAATGCACCCGAATGCACCCATGCGCACCACGAATGGTGCGTCGGCAACGCGTCTTTCGTATGAACGTCAGAAGCGGCAGACGCGCCATTTTAAGCGACCACGGCCAATCGCACAGCTAAGTTATTCAACAATCTCTGTGGACAACCAATGTATAACTCCCCGCACCGCGCGGTGTGACATTTTTTGATAACGCATCTCGAAATTCGATGCGTCTCGGGTTGTCCCCGCGCCGTGTCTCGATCCTACCGCCGACGCGTTCGGTTATTTTTTACGCATCTCGTTGACGCGTCGGCGAATTTTCCCGTTTTCCACCGGGCAGACCGGGCATTGCTAACTACTGCTCCGGCTGTTTGCGCGTAAACAGAAAAAACTAAACGCTGCGCCAGCGCAAACACTGCTGGCGCACTGCTTCGTGCAGCGACTTTTCTTGCGCGAAAACGTTTCGCAGCCACGTTGCATCGTTGATTTGCCCGCGCGCGATTGCCGCGACTTCAGCGAGCGCCGCCGATGCATGAAGCGCATCCGCGTGCGGCGCGAGCGTTTCCAGCGTATCGAGGATGTCTTCGAAAATGGTCCGGCGTTCACCGGTCTGTGGATTGATACAGGTTCCGCCGAGTCCGAAACGGCACGCTTCGAATCGATTGAAGGTATAGACGAGATAGTCGTCTTCTTTCGGCGTGAACGGTTTGTCGACGAGCAAATGACGCGCGAGCGTCTGGATGTAGCAGGCAATCGCCGCAGCACGATCGACCGAAAGCGGCGTGTCCATTACGCGCACTTCAATCGTGCCGTAACCGGGTTTGGGACGGATATCCCAATAAAAATCCTTCATGCTGTTGACGACGCCGGTCGCGACCATCTTCGAGAAATACTCTTCGAATCCGTCCCAGGTCAGGACGAACGGAGCACGGCCCGACAGCGGAAACGCGAACACCGAGTTCAGGCGCGCCGAATGGAAGCCCGTGTCCACGCCTTGAACGAACGGCGAGGACGCGGACAGTGCGATGAAGTGCGGAATGTAGCGCGACATCGCGTGCAGCAGGAACAGCGCGCTGTCCGGATCGGGGCAGCCGATATGAACGTGCTGCCCGAACACAGTGAACTGCTTGGCCAGATATCCGTAGAGCTCCGAAAGATACTGAAAGCGCGGCGCATCGAAGATTTGCCGCTCGCTCCATTGCTGGAAGGCATGCGTGCCGCCGCCGCAGAGCCCGACGTTGAGCTGATCGGCAGCGGCAACGAGCGTATCGCGGATCGTTCGCAGCTGACTCAAGGCTTCCTCGTGCGAGTTGCAGATGCCTGTCGACAGCTCGATCATGCTTTCGGTGATCTCGGGCGTGATGTTGCCGGGGATCTTCTGGTCCTTCACGAGCCGCATCAGATCGGATGCCGCCCGCGTCAAATCATAGTCGTGCGTGTTGACGACCTGGATCTCGAGCTCCACGCCGAAGGTGAACGGCTTGGAATTGATGAACGGTTCGAGTGCCATGGCGTTTCCTTCTAGGACAGACAAAAGCGAAAGCGGCGGTGCGTCATTCGCGACGCTCGCCGACGAGCGTGAGGCTGCGATACACGAGCCAGGGGCTCACCAGCTGAAGCACGACGATCGCGCACATCGTGACGGCACGCAGCGTCGGGTCGAAGTTCGGATAAAGCTCGTACGTATCGTCGACGAGCAGATAAGCGAGCGCCGACATGGGCGTGAGCGCGAGACCGAGCGCCGCGCCCTGCTTCCAATCGATACCGCTCGGCTTTGCGAACGCGAGCACGCCGACCATTTTGCCGACGAAACGCGCAACGATCAGCCCGAGCGCAGCCACGCCCCCCAGCGCAATGTCCTGCCATTGGAACGAGGTCAGCGTCAGGACGAACAAGATGACGGTCAGCAACCAGCCCGCCGTGCCGAAATGCTGCGGCCACAGCTGCGGTTTCGGCTCGAGATTCTTGACGATGATGCCGGCAGCCAGCAGGCTCAGGATCGTCGAAAGCTTGAACAGGTGAGCAATCGCGATTGCAAGCAGCACAAGACCGAACAGCGCGACAAAGGAGTGCTCGTCCTGCATGTTCATGCGACGGTAGAAGAAGGTGCAGGCTCGCGCGAGCAGATAGGCGATCACGAGCGAACCGACGAGCAGATAAAGCGGCTGGACGATCGTGGCGAATACGTTGCCGTATACCTCCTGGTGCAGCCAGCCCGAGGCGATCTTCTCGATCACGACCGCATACATGCTGTTCAGTGCTGTCAGCGTGAGCAGCCGCTGTGTGACCTGCCCTTCGGCGCGCAATTCGGTCTTCAGCTGAATGACCATGGCCGGCGACGTGGACATAGCGATCGCGGCCAGTACCGTTGCAACCGAACCGGGCACGTGTGCGAACAGCAAGGCCGCCAACACGAGCACGAACGTGAGTGTCGCTTCGGCCACGCTCGATGCGATCAGCCAAGGGTTGCGGCGAATCCAGCGAAGGTCGAGCCGACTACCGAGCTCGAACAGTAAAAGACCGAGCGCGACGTCCATCAAGAGCCGGGTGCTCGCCCCGCCCCCTGCGTCGATCCCGCCGAGTCCCGCCGAACCGGCAATGAGACCGATGACGGCATAGCCCGAGATGCGAGGTAGCCGCCACGCGCGGTAGCAAAGCTCGCCGCACAACCCCGCGGCAAGCAAGGCGAGTCCCGCCCAGAAGACCGCGTCGGGAACGAACGGCCAGCTCGGAAAAAAGGAAAACGCCGATTTCATCTGTTAGCAGCTCCTTTGCATGACAAACCGGACGAGGGCAACGCGCCTGCCGCTGGAGTGTCGAGCGTGGTTGCATATCCGGGGCAGGCGCTGCGATGCGCCGCCCGTTGGACGGGGAAGAACGCCGAACCGGAGCACGCGACGTGCCGTCACGAGCGGCGCTCGTGTGTGCGGGCTCGGCTGCACGCGGTGCGCGTGCAGGGCCTGCTTCGACTGAAAGGGCGGGAACGAACGCGGGCACTTCCCGGCTCGGCGCGGCCGGTGGTGGCACGCGCCGCTTCATCGGTGTGCCGACGAACGACCTCGCTGTGCACGTTGTGCACGAAGAACGCGGATTGTGCCACAACTCGCTCCTATTCTGGATCATTTACCAGCGAATTGCTGCCAACTCGGTAGAAATGATCTATTCGTAGGGTGAACAGCGGGAAAAATGTCCGACAAAATGGGCCGGCCGTACTTCCGGGGCCCGACTCCGAGAGGAAATCCACCGCATGAGCAGCGCGATGCGACGGCCACTTTCAGCTCCTCAGCGGCGCGCGGGCCGCGGTGGCTTCAATGGGTTTACTTGTTTACGTATGTATACGTAGTAGAAGTTAACAAGGGTGGCCCGTCTCTGTGGATAACCCATTTTTCCTCTTTAAAATCAACAGTAAATTGGAGATGAGAACCCTATGTGATCGATGTGCGGCAAGCCCATGTTCCGAGGAACAACTTTTTACCGGAGTTCCAGACACCGCGGTTTGTCCCGTTTACGTCCACATCGACTTCACACCATTTTCGCCTGCTAATCGTTGTGTTATCCACAGTTGCCCGTGGATAACTTTCCCTGCGCCATCCTAGCCTTCAGACCGCGTGGCCCAGCCGGAGTGCGCGCAACAGATAGCGTGCGGGGTCGATACTTTCAGCGAGTTCCCGTTCGATCGGCCAAGGTTCGCCTTCGAGCTGCGAGGCGACGAGTTCGGCCGCGAGTGTTGCCCATACGAGACCGCGGGAGCCGAATGCAAAGGCGCCGTAGAGCCCCGACGCGCGCGGCAGATCGAGCGGCCAGGCACCGCGCAGCGATGCACTGGCGCCGGCACTGGCGGCCTCGTCGGGCAAGGCGCCGACGAAAGGAAGTCGGTCCGGCGCGACGGAGCGAAATGCCACGCGTCCGGCCAGCGTGTCGGCGTCGAGGTTCGCGAGCGCAGGTCCGATTCCCGGAATCAGACGGGCGATTCGATCGAGGTTTTCGCGATGCCCCGCCGGGCGGATCTGCGCGTCGCAGTCGTCGAGTTCATAGGTGGCGCCTGTGAGGAGCCCGTCCGCCAGCGGAACCGCGTAGCCGTCGCCGATAACGGGCAGGCGCACGAGGTCGGTCAAACCGGCGGGCAGACGCGTCAATTGGCCGCGCACGATCCGGGTCGGGGCGTGACGCAAGCGCGCGGTGCGTGCTGCGTCCTGGGCGTTCGCGAAGATGACGACCGCCGCCGTTGCGATTTCGTCGCCAGTGGCGTCGACGAGGCGCCAGGCATCGCCAACTCGGGTCATGCGTTCGACGCGCCGGCCGAACTGCCAGGTCACGGCACCGGTTTGGGCTGCAGTGTCGCAAAGCGCGCGGCACAGCGCTGCCGGATCGAGCGACCCGCCGGCCGGATAGAACCAGCCGCCGCGCGCGAGCGCGGTGCCGGCCAGCATTGTGGCCTCGTCGGGCGATACGGATCGTGCGAAGGCTTCCGGATAGCCGCGTGCCGCAATCGCACTACCGAGTGCGTGCGCTTCGACTTCGTCGTCGGCGAGGTGCACGAGGCCGGACGTCGTTCGTGCGAACCGATGGCCCGCATTCTCGAGCGCCTGCCAGCGCGAAAGGGCCATCAGGAAACCAGCGCGCGTGATTTTCGACGCGACGCTGTCGTCGCGTGCGAGCAGCGGATGAAAGACGCCGGCGGGATTGCCCGACGCTTCGCGCGCCGGTGCCGGGTGCGCTTCGATCACGGTGACGCGCCAGCCTCGGGCGGCGAGCCGGTCCACGAGCGCCGAGCCGGCAAGGCCCGCACCCACGATGACGGCATGGCGTTCGGCCACGGCGACCGGTGCGGGCGGTTCGTGACGCCGCACACGCCACTGCGGTGCGAAGCGTCCGGCGAGCATCGTGCGTTTGCCGGCGAAGCCCTCGGTCTTTTCGCAGACGAACCCAACGGCTTCGAGCCCACGCCGCACATGTCCTGCACAGCTGTAGGTGGCGAGCGTGGCGTCGGTGCCGGCCAGCCGGGCCAGCGACTTGTAGACGGCAGGAGACCAAAGCTCCGGATTCTTCGCGGGGGAAAAGCCGTCGAGATAGAACGCGTCGGCGCGCAGCCACAGCTTAGGCAACAGATCGAGCGCATCGCCGAGTGCGAGCGTGAGTACGACGCGGCCCTCGTCGAACGAAAGTCGGTGCAGGCCCGGCACGAGCGTCGGCCATGCGTTCACGAGCTGCGTCGCCAGCGGCGCAACCGTTGTCTGCGCAACGACCCGCGCGTGCAGCGCGCGCAGATCCTCGCGCACAAACGGATGCTTTTCGACAGAAACGAAATGCAACCGGCTGCAACGGCCAGGATCGGCGCGCCATGCCGCCCATGTCGCGAGAAAGTTGCCGCCGATCCCGAAGCCGGTCTCGAGCACAGTGAACGTCCGCCGGCCTTGCCAGCGCGCGGGTAGCGCGTTGCCCTGCAGGAATACGTGTTCGGCCTGGGCGAGCGCACCCGCCGCGCTGTGATAGATGTCGTCGTAGGCGGGCGAATAAGGCGTGCCGTCGTCGCGAAAGGCAAGCGTGGCAGGTAGCAGAGGAGCGGACATGCGCGGGTGAAACCTGTCGAAAAGCATGGAAACAATTTGATACGGCGCGCGGCTCGCGCCCATTCTATGGTGGACGACGCGGCTGTCGCAGGCGCGCGAAAACCGGCCGAAAGCCCCGTACCACGGGCTTTCCCGAACGTTGGCAAAATCCAACGCACACGCACTGCGAAGCCTCGCGAGGCTTGGCAGGCGGGGTTTTCGAGTAAGACAATGCGTCAAACCCAGTACCGGCAAGGCTAAGAAGCGCTAAATTCTTTGGAAGCCTTGCCGTTATTGGGTTTGCGCTGAGCTATCATAGCAAGCGCCGTTCGGCCGTAGCGTCAGGGGCGTGAAGCCAGATGGCCGGGGGCGCCCGCTTCGCCACAGCTACAGGGCGGCACAGCGTGCGTACGTATGATCGGCGCGTTTTGCGCTGTCCGTATCACTTCACATCGAAAAGAGGAACGTTAATGAACAAACAGGAACTGATCGACGCCGTCGCAGCTTCGACGGGCGCTAGCAAGGCTCAGACCGGCGAAACGCTGGACACGCTGCTCGAAGTGATCAAGAAGGCAGTGTCGAAGGGTGATGCGGTTCAACTGATCGGCTTCGGCAGCTTCGGCTCGGGCAAGCGCGCAGCGCGCACCGGCCGTAACCCGAAGACCGGTGAAACGATCAAGATCCCGGCCGCTAAGACCGTCAAGTTCACGGCAGGCAAGGCATTCAAGGACGCCGTCAACAAGCGCTAAACCCTTCGTGGTTTGAAGTCTTGTAGACACCCGCCTCAGAGGCGGGTTTTTTTTGCGCCGGCCACACCGCGCGTGTCGCTCGTCGGTACAGACGAAGCCAGACGCACGGTGCGCCGGCGTTTTTAATGGGCGATCTGACCGCCGTGATCGTGGTCGTGGTCGTCTTCGTCGAAGTCCCAGGTCGGAAACGGGTCGGGCAGCGCGGCCCATGCGGCCGGTCCTGCGGCGTACTCGGCGTCGGTGAGCAGGCAGGCGTCGAGCTTCGCACGCCAGCGTGCCGGATCGATGCCGATACCGATCATCACGATTTCCTGACGGCGGTCGCCGATCGTCGTGTCGTCGGGTGCTCCGTACCAGTCCGCTGCGATCTCGGCCGCCAGTGCCTCGTCGTCCTCGGGCCATTCGCTGCGCGGCTGCGCAGCCCACCAGACGCCTGCTGGGCCATGGCGGCAAGCGCCGCCCGCCTGGGACAGCGTGCCGGCCACGTCGTTGCGCGAGGCGAGCCAGAAGAACCCTTTGCTGCGCAACACGCCGGCCCACTCTTCATGCAGCAGCGCCCATAAACGCTCCGGATGGAACGGCTTGCGCGCGCGATAGACGAAGTTGCCGATGCCGTACCGATCCGCGTCACCGGGCAAGCCGTGCCCATGGACATGGTCATGATCACCATCATGAGCGTGTTCCTGGTTCAGGAACGCGAGCCACCCCGGCGCGCTCGATGCCGCTTCGAAGTCGAAGCGATTCGTGTTCAGCACCTCGGTGAGAGGGACTTCGCCGAAGCGGCTGAGGATCTGCTCTGCGCGCGGATTGAGATTGGCGAGGATGTCTTGCAGCCGCGCCAGCGCGTCGGCGTCGACGAGATCGGTCTTGTTGATGACGAGCACGTCGCAAAATTCGACCTGCTCGACCAGCAGTTCGACGAGCGTACGGTCGTCTTCCCCGTCGTTTGCAAGCCCGCGCTCCGAAAGTGCGTCGACCGACGCGTAGTCGCGCATAAAGTTGCAGGCATCGACGACGGTGACCATCGTATCGAGCCGGGCAACGTCGGCGAGCGCAGCGCCGTCATCGTCGCTGAAAGCGAACGTCTCAGCGATCGGCATCGGCTCGGCAATGCCCGGTGACTCGATGACAATGGCATCGAAGCGGTCTTCTTCGGCGAGTCGCCGCACCTGGTCCAGCAGATCGTCGCGCAACGTGCAGCAGATGCAGCCGTTCGACATCTCGACGAGCCGCCCTTCCCCATGCGACAGCACGGCCGCGTCGCGCACGAGCGCCGCGTCGACAGGGACGGACGCCAGGTCGTTCACGATAGCGGCGACACGCAGGCCCGCACGGTTCGCAAGAATGTGATTCAGGAGCGTGGTCTTGCCCGCGCCTACGAAACCCGACAACACAGTGACGGGCAATGGGGGTCGGATCATACGGATGAACGTCGAAAGAGGGCGGTCGGTGCGCCGCCCGGAGGCATCCGAGCATTTTGCCACCAAACGACACCGCTCCCTTCAGCGCCGGCCCGCGGCACGGCGTAGCGGGCGAGGCGGGCGAGGCGGGCGAGGTGGACTCAGCGTTGAGCCGGCAGCAGCTTCCACTCGGAAAGGATCGCGACGATCTGGCGGGCGTAACGATCGCGCAGCGTCGGCGTCTCTGAATGGTAGGCACCCACGGCTTGCCACGTGTTGCCGTACTTGTTCATCTTCTGCCGCAGATGCCAGGCAGCGATATAGACGTTCTTGCACGGCTCCATCAACGTGTTCGTCGAGATGCCGTATTGAGACAGCGTAGGCAGATGGATCGAGTTGATCTGCATGAGGCCGTAGTCGGTCGAGCCGTTCGCATTCTTGTGCAACGCTTCAGGCCGGTTGTGCGACTCCTGCCAGGCGATTGCGCGCAGGATCAACGGATTCACTTTCTGGTACTTCGCGGCCTCGTCGAAACAGTCGGCGCGCGCGTGAGCGCTCGCCAACGCGGCGAGCGACGAAATCGCGACCATCAGAATCGTCCGTTTCATTGCAGTAGATCCCCCATCGACAGTCATCGCCTGGTTCAATCCCGCTATGGATACCGGCGGCAGGCAGGACGACTGATGCGAGTGGTTTGGGGAAAACCCGAGTGCCCGAACCCCATCTGTTCCGAGATGCCGAGCGAAACCCACTAAGTGGGTCGATGCCTGCCGTGCCGCTGACGTCGCACGATCGATCGAATGCGACGCGCGCATGGAGACCGTTCAAGCAGGTCCGCATCCCAATTTCGGCTTGGAGTACGCCGGTATGATACCGGGCGCGGGTTGGCTCGCAAACCCGGCCAACGGACATAACACCGGCGTTCACGGACAATTCATCGGCAATGGCCGAAGGTACCCCTGGGAACCGCGGTATGCGAGACGAAACTCGAGGGATGGGTGATTAATCCGACACAAAAAGCTGCTAAGGTTCGGATTTTCGAGCGTCGAGCGGGCATCATACGTTTGGACGACTCGCGAACGACTGCGAGCAGCCGTGAAAGCGGAGGCAGGTCGGCTTGGGAGCAGCCGGACTGTGTGGCGGGCGAAACGGCGAGTCGCAACATCTCGCCGAAGGCACATTCGCATACAACTTACATCCATGACAAGAAATCGTATGGCACTGCGTCGCATTGCAACCGCCCTTCTGCTGATCGGGCTCGTCGGCACGGGCGTGGCACACGCCGAAGTGACGTTGAACTTCGTCAATGCCGATATCGATCAGGTGGCCAAAGCAATCGGCGCGGCCACGAACAAGACGATCATCGTCGACCCGCGTGTGAAAGGTCAGCTGAACCTCGTCGCGGAAAATCCCGTTCCCGAAGACCAGGCGCTCAAGACGCTCGAGGCCGCCCTGCGCATGCAAGGTTTCGCGCTCGTGCAGGATCACGGCGTCCTGAAGGTCGTCCCTGAAGCCGACGCAAAACTGCAAGGCGTACCGACCTACGTCGGCAACGCACCGGCTGCCCGCGGCGATCAGGTCGTCACGCAAGTGTTCACGCTGCACAATGAATCCGCAAACAACCTGCTGCCCGTGCTCCGGCCGCTGATTTCGCCGAACAACACGATCGCGGCCTATCCGGCCAACAATACGCTGGTCGTCACCGACTACGCCGACAACGTCCGACGTATCGCGCAGATCGTCGCGGGCGTCGACAACGCGGCCGGGCAGCAGGTCCAAGTCGTTCAGCTCAAGAACGCCAACGCGCTCGATATCGAACCGCAACTCACGAAGCTGCTCGATCCCGGTGCGATCGGGAGTACCGACGCAACGTTGAAGGTCTTCGTCACGGCCGACGCACGCACCAATTCGCTGCTGCTGCGCGCATCGAACAAGGCGCGTCTCGCTGCGGCGAAGCGCCTTGCAGTCGAGCTCGACGCACCGAGCACCGAGCCGGGCAACATGCACGTCGTCCACCTTCGCAATGCGAGTGCCGTGACACTGGCCAAGACATTGCGCGGCATGATGGGCAAAGGCGGCGCCAGTTCAAGTGCCGAGTCGAACAACGCCAGTTCGTTCAGCCAGGGCGGCTCGGGCAGCGCGACGTCGACCGGTACCTCCGGCGTGCCGCCGCTGCCCTCCTCGTACGGCAGCAGCGGCAGCGCGCTCGGCGGCAGCTCGCTGTCGGGTTCGAGCGGCAGCGGGCTCGGCGGCGCCGGCAACAGCAGCGGCGGCGGCGACTTCAGCAACAAACAAAGCCAGGGCGACGAGAATCAACCGGGCGGCATGATCCAGGCCGATGCGGCGACGAACTCGCTGATCATCACGGCGTCGGATCCCGTTTATCGCAATCTGCGTGCGGTCATCGATCAACTCGATGCGCGTCGCGCCCAGGTCTATATCGAAGCCCTGATCGTCGAATTGAATTCAACGCGAGCCGGCAACCTCGGGATTCAGTGGCAAGTGGCGAGCGGTAATTTGCTTGCCGGCACGAACCTCTCCAGCACCGCCGGCGGCGCAGGAAGCTCCAATATCCTGGGCGTCGCGGCCGGGCTCGCGACGCCGCTCGCGAACGGCGGCGGGCCGGCTTCGCTCGCCACCACGCTCACGCAGGGCCTGAACATCGGCTGGCTGCACAATATGTTCGGCGTGGCGGGCCTCGGCGGGCTGCTTCAGTACTTCGCCGGCGTGAGCGACGCGAACGTGCTGTCCACGCCAAACCTGATTACGCTCGACAACGAGGACGCGAAGATCGTCGTCGGCCAGAACGTGCCGATCGCCACGGGCTCGTACTCGAACCTGACGAGCGGCTCGACGTCGAACGCATTCAACACTTACGACCGGCGCGATGTCGGTCTGACGTTGCATGTGAGGCCGCAGATCACCGCGGGCGGTATTCTCAAGATGCAGCTGTATACCGAAAATTCGTCGGTCGTCAGCGGTACGACCAACACGGTGACGAACCCGGCAGGCCCCACGTTCAACATGCGCTCGATTCAATCGACGATCCTGGCGGACAACGGCGAGATCATCGTGCTCGGCGGCTTGATGCAGGACAACTACCAGGTATCGAACAGCAAGGTGCCGCTGCTCGGCGATATTCCGTGGATCGGTCAGTTGTTCCGCTCGGAAACGAAGCAGCGCCAGAAGACGAACCTGATGGTGTTCCTGCGGCCCGTGATCATCAGCGACAGCGATACGGCGCAGCAGATCACGCAGAACCGCTACGGCTATGTGCAGGGCATGACGGACGGCTATCGCTCGGACAACAACGTGATGCGTGACAAGGACTTCCCCGTCGTCCCGCCGATCCCGGCCGGCCCGAGCCAGGGCGCAGCCCCCGCCCAGAACCTGTTCGATCTCACGCAGATGACGCATCAAAGCGCACCTGCCCAAGGTATGCCGCAGCAACCGGCGCCGCAACCGGTGCCTCAGCAACCGGCGCCGGCCCAGCTGCCCGCCGCCCAGCCGCCGGTGTCGCCGCAGCAACCGCAGACGGGCACACCGGGAGCGGCGCCGTGAGCGACGTGCGGGGTGCCTCCCCCGGTGAGGCGCCGGCCGAACGCCAGGCGCCCTCGCCGCTTGCCGCGCGGCTCGTGCCCTACGCCTTCGCCCGCAACGGACAGGTTCTCGTTGCCCACCAGCATGCGGAGGGCATCGAAGTCTGGATCAGCGACCGGACGAGTCAGGCCGCGCTGGCCGAAATCGCCCGGAACTTCGGTGTCCTGACGGCCGTGCGTCTGCCGGCCGATGAACTCGCACAAGCGATCAACCAGGCCTACGAGCGCAACGACGGCAGCGCGGCGCGTGTGGTCGGCGAAGTCGAAGGCGAAGTCGATTTGTCACGGCTCATGCAGGACATCCCTGAAGTAGAGGATCTCCTCGAGTCGGAAGACGACGCGCCGATCATCCGCATGATCAACGCGCTCTTGACTCAGGCTGCGCGCGAGCATGCATCGGATATCCACATCGAGCCCTTCGAGAACGCGTCGGTGGTGCGTTTTCGCGTCGACGGGACTTTGCGCGACGTCGTGCGGCCGAAAAAGGCGCTCCACGGTGCGCTGATTTCGCGGATCAAGATCATGGCGCAGCTCGATATCGCCGAGAAGCGCCTGCCGCAAGACGGTCGCATCACGCTGCGCGTCGGTGGGCGTGCGCTCGACGTGCGGGTCTCGACATTACCGACGGGGCATGGTGAGCGCGCCGTGCTGCGTTTGCTCGAAAAGAGCGCCGAGCACTTGAATCTCGAAGCGCTCGGCATGGCGCCCGATACGCTCGCGGTGTTCGACAAGCTGATCTCCCGGCCGCACGGCATCGTGCTCGTCACGGGGCCCACGGGTTCGGGCAAGACGACGACGCTGTACGCGTCGCTCTCGCGTCTCGAGACGGCAACGACGAACATCATGACCGTCGAGGATCCGATCGAGTATGACTTGTCGGGCATCGGCCAGACGCAGGTCAACGAGCGGATCGGCATGACGTTCGCGCGCGCGCTGCGTTCGATTCTGCGGCAGGATCCCGACATCATCATGATCGGCGAAATCCGCGACCTCGAAACGGCGCAGATTGCAGTGCAGGCATCGCTGACGGGCCACCTCGTGCTGGCAACGTTGCACACGAACGACGCTGCGTCGGCCGTCACGCGTTTGACCGATATGGGCGTCGAGCCCTACCTGCTGGCGTCGTCGCTGCTCGGCGTGCTCGCGCAGCGGCTCGTGCGTCGCTTGTGCCCCGTTTGCAAGGAAAAGCGCGAAGAAGACGGCCACGTCCAGTGGCACCCGGTAGGCTGCGACAAATGCGGCCGGTCCGGTTACGCGGGGCGTCGCGGGGTCTATGAATTGCTCGTCGTCGACGATGCGATCCGCACGATGATCCACCACAACGCTGCCGATGCCGAGATCCTGGCGGCCGGCCGCGCGCGGGGCATGCGGACGTTGCGCGAGGATGCCGATCGCTGGCTTGCCTCGGGCCTGACCTCGCTGGAGGAAGTCATTCGCGTGACGGGCGGAGCGTGACCCTATGCCGGCCTTTCGTTTCGAAGCAATCGATACCGCTGGCAATGCGCAGAAAGGCGTACTCGACGCCGACAGCGCGCGCTCGGCACGCTCGCAGCTGCGCGGTCAAGGGCTGACGCCGCTCGTCGTCGAACCGGCCGGCAGCGCCGCGCGCGGTGAACGCAGCCGGCGGCTCTCGCTCGGGCGCAAGCTGTCTGCGCGCGAACAGGCGATTCTCACGCGTCAGCTCGCGAGCCTGTTGACGGCGGGCCTGCCGCTCGACGAGGCCTTGTCGGTGCTGACCGATCAGGCCGAGCGCGATTACGTGCGCGAGCTGATGGCGGCGATCCGCGCGGAAGTCCTGGGCGGCCATTCGCTGGCAAACGCGCTCGCGCAGCACCCGCGAGACTTCCCCGACATCTATCGGGCGCTCGTCGCAGCCGGCGAACATACGGGCAAGCTCGGGCTCGTGTTGTCGCGGCTTGCCGACTACATCGAGCAACGCAACGCGCTCAAGCAAAAAATCGTCTTGGCCTTCACGTATCCGGCGATCGTGACGCTGATCGCGCTTGGCATCGTGACGTTCCTGCTCAGCTATGTCGTGCCGCAAGTCGTCAACGTGTTCGCGAGTACGAAGCAGGCACTCCCGATTCTGACGGTGTTGATGATGGCGCTTTCGGGCTTCGTGCGCCATTGGTGGTGGGCGATTCTGCTCGGTATCGTTTTCGTGGTCTTCTCGGCGCGGGCCATACTGAGGCAGTCCGGGCCCCGACTCTCGTTCGACCGGTGGCTGCTCGGTGCGCCGCTCGCGGGCAAGCTCGTGCGCGGCTACAACACGGTGCGCTTCGCGAGTACGCTCGGCATTCTGACGGCCGCGGGCGTGCCGATCCTGCGCGCGCTGCAGGCCGCCGGAGAGACACTGAACAACCGCGCGATGCGCGGCAACGTGGACGACGCGATCGTGCGCGTGCGGGAAGGCACGTCGCTCTCGCGCGCGCTCGCCAACACGAAGACCTTCCCGCCCGTGCTCGTCCACCTGATCCGCTCCGGCGAAGCGACGGGCGATGTCACGACAATGCTCGACCGGGCTGCCGAAGGCGAATCGCGCGAACTCGAACGCCGCACGATGTTCCTGACAAGTCTGCTCGAACCGCTGTTGATTCTGGCGATGGGTGGCATCGTGCTCGTGATCGTGCTGGCCGTGATGCTGCCGATCATCGATCTGAACAACATGGTGCAGTAGCGGGCCGCCGTGTACCGGTCAGGTCGGCCTGCCCGCGCGAGGCAGACCGATCTGCGCTAGCGGACGTAGCGTCACCGGACGTAAATGGTGGGGCCGCCCGGGTTCGGCGCGAGCATGATTTCGGAGCGTGTGCCGTTGCGGTCGACGATGATCGAATGGGCGCGCACTTCGGCGAGCTTCGTGCCGTCGTCGCTGATCTTGCTGCCGAGCGAAATGGCATGGGCGGCTTCGTCGCCCACGCTGACGATCGCGGCAGCGCCTTCGCGCAGCGCAAGGATGCCGACGAGTTTGATGTTGCGATTGACCTCGTGCGTCAGTTTGCCGCCGAACAGTGCCGCAGCGTCTTCGATGGAGACGCTGGGCGCGACGGCGGCCGCAGGCGGCGGCGGTGCCGGGCGTGCGGTGAGGACCACGAACCAGTAGGTAAGCGTCGCGCACAGTACCGCGAACAGCGCGAGCGACAGTAGGCGGATTTGCAGGGTGTTCATGGGTGTCATTGTACGAACTATTCTCCGGTTTGCGCGTGAGCCCTCGAACGGTCACATTACAATCTGCGGCCGAAGCGATGCGCCTTGCGTGTGCTTCGCCGATCTCTTTTCGAACGAGGTAGCGAATATGCAATTGTGGAACCAACGTCGCAACGAAATCGCCGCGGCCCGCGGGCGTCGGCAGCGCGGCTTTACGCTGATCGAAATCATGGTCGTCATCGCGATCCTCGGCATTCTCGCTGCGCTGATCGTACCGAAGATCATGAGTCGCCCCGATGAAGCCCGCCGCGTTGCCGCGAAACAGGACATCGCCACCATGATGCAGGCAATGAAGCTCTATCGGCTCGACAACGGCCGTTATCCGACTCAGGAGCAAGGCCTGCGCGCATTGATCGAGAAGCCCTCTACCGATCCGGTGCCCAATAACTGGAAGGACGGCGGCTATCTCGAGCGCCTGCCCAACGACCCCTGGGGCAATCCGTACCAGTATCTGAATCCCGGCGTGCACGGCGAGATCGACGTATTCAGCTACGGCTCGGACGGCAAACCGGGCGGAGAAGGAAACGACGCCGATATCGGCTCCTGGCAGTAACGCCCGGGCATTCGATGCACGAGCCCCGCTACCGGACCGGTATGTTCGCTCCCGCTCGCCATGTCCCCGCATGGGTCGCGCGGGGCGGGTGCGCGCGTGCGCGGCACGCGGGCGCCGGCGGCTTCACGTTGCTCGAAATGCTCGTCGTCCTGGTGATCGCGGGCCTGCTCGTCTCGCTCGCCTCGATCTCGCTCACACGCAATCCTCGCACCGATCTCGCCGAAGATGCGCAGCG
>CBJMQH010000042.1:0-16619 GCA_966431825.1 uncultured Trinickia sp. | reverse complement strand
CTCGTCCGGCCCCTCCGGATTCGCCGCAGCATTCGAGGCAGCGGCAGACGCTCTTTCGCCGATCTTCACGATTTCACCCAAGGTCGCTGAAGGCCAATACCGCTGTCACCCACTGAGTACCCTCGCACGAACATCGGTTCCACGGGTTGCGCGCCGCTGCGGTACTACGGCGCCAGCAGGACGCACGCCGCTTCGTCAAATATCGGCATCGGAATCGCTGTCCGTATCGTACGAAAACGTTACGCCCTTGTCCGTGCGCGTGGCGGATGTGCCCATGCCCTCGCGCACGTGGCGCTCGATGCTCGCTTCCAGATCGACGCCGGCAGCGGCCGCCCCCGACGTCCAAAACGGCCCGCGGTGCGCGTTTCGATCGGCGCCAATCTCATCCGAGCAGGTCCCGCACGGCCGCATCGTACCGGCCAGATTCGCCGGATCGATACTTGAGCGCATTTTCGTGCGCAGGAACGCCTTGATACGCCGCTCGGCGTGCAGGTCGACTTCCTTGCGATCGTATTCGTGCCGCTGCGTCGGCACGCGAAACCGTCGCTCGGCGATAGCGGCAAGGACGGCATCGGACGCAGAACCCAGATGTGGGTCCTCAGCCGGATTCATTCGGGTGGCCAGCTTGGCATGGTGCCCCGTGACACGTGCCGCCAACGGTCCTTCGTACTTGGGCATCGGCTCGTTCAGCAACCGCTCGAGCCCACCCGAATGCAGGAAATCCCGAATCTGCTTGTTGACCGAGACCTTGTTCGACGAGACGACGACCGTGCCGCTCGCCGCGTCGAAGGCGCACTGAACCTCGTTGCCAATCGCGAATTGCTCCTTGAGGACCGTACTGAGCCAGCGCAGCGGCTGCCGCTGGCGGTCCGCTTCATAGCTGCGCGGCCCATGCAACAGCGCGGGGTTTTGCGAGTAGATGTCGCGCCGCCTGCCTTTGACGTTCTCGCCGGGGTCGACCGTGTTGCGATCGACAATGATCACGCGATCGTGCGCGTTGCCGGCACCCTTGAGGCGCAGCGGCTTCATCGTCGCGTTCGCACTCGTGCCTGCGCCCACGCCCGTACTCGACCCCGCACCCGCAGACGGAGCAAGCCATGCGACGAGCCGCGCCATGAGCCGCTCGCTATCGGCCGACGCGTGCGCGTCGACGTCGCTCAATCTCTGCCCGATCGCGCGCGCGTCGCGCAGTGCGCCAGTATCGTCAAAAAACACGCGGATCAGCGCCTTCGAAACGTGAGCCGACGCCGTTGCGTTCCATAGCCCGATCGACGGGTTATCGCGAACGAGCCGTGCTACCTCGACCACCTGCGGCAGATGCGCCTCGGCCATGCGAAGGAAATTCTCGGCCGTCATTGTCGCGGCCTGCGACGGCGGCTCGGATTCGGCGGCAGCGACCGCCTCGTTCGAGGCTACCGATGGCGGCGCAGGCAGCAGCGCCGCCTGATCGCCGCGCTCCATGCGCGTCAATGCGTCCCGGATCGTCTGCGCATGATCGGCATAGCCCGGCAGATTCGCGAGCCTGTCCGGGTTCTTGCATGTGCCGTCGCGACCGACGTACTCCGAAAGCATCGCACCCGACATCCCGACCGCGAGGGCGATCTCGCCGCTCGGACGCTCGCGGTCGTCCGCCATCATGACCAACGCATTTGCGATTTGCTCGGCGCTAAGCGCCTCTTTCGCGAGCGCGCCGTCCGGCAGCTGTGCCGCCACGTCACCCAAGTCGAGTTCAGTCAACAGTCGCTTGATCTCGGGCTGCACGTCTTCATACCCCGGCAGCCTCGAAACGGCGCGCATCGGCTTCTTCAGACGTCCATCCGCACCGACCCATGCGGTCAGCAGATTTTTTTGCGTCCCCGCGCCAACATGAAGCGCCTGTCGCAGCGACGGGTCGTCCTTCCTGCCCGCGGCTAGCGCCAGCTTGCGGTCGCGGATCTGCCGCAGCGCCTTCACGAGCATATGCGCATCGAACGCGCGCCGTGCAGGCGCCGGTGTGTCGGGCAAGTGCTCATCCGGTCCGATAAGCCCCATGCGTTTCGCAACGGTTTCGATTTCGGCGCGGGCATCGCCGTATCCGTCGTAGGTCGAGAGCCGTGTGGGGAGGTTCTCCCTTCGCCAGGACGACGCCGAAGTCCAGCGCTTCGTTACGTTATCCTTAGCACCGGTACCCGCTTCATGATCGAGGAGTAACTGCAGTATTTCGCCCCCGGTGTATGTCCGGCGCTCGGTTCCGCGCCGCCCACCGGACTCGGCCGCCTCGATTTGAGCGACCTGGTCGTCGTGCCGAAGGCGATCGAGCGATGTCTTGATCGATGCGCCGTTGGCAGCGAAATCAGGCAAACCCAGCACGGTGTCCATGCGATTGAGCTTGCCACCGGCACCGATGTAGTAGTTCAGCGTCGCGTCACCGATGCCGATGTCGGCCGCGACATCGCGGCGCGGGCGAAGCGGGTCTTGCGCAAGAATCGCCAGCGCCCGGGAAAGCTTGGCGGCCGTCATCGTGTGTGCTTGCCGTTTGCCCGAGCCGGACGGGGCGGCTGCACTGCCCGATGCCGCGGACTGGGCGGCCTGCGTCTGCCCCCCGCCCGCACGGTTGACCGAAGCGGGCTGACCCGATCCGCTCGCACTGCCGATCTCGGGCCGCGCGCGTTTGGTCGTCGTGCTCGCGAGACGATTGCCGAGACGCTTGAGCCCCGACGCGCTCACCTTTCGCTGCGGCTCGGCGGTACCGAACCGCACCCCGATGGCCGGGCGAGGCGCCGGCCCGGCCGGTCCCTCCGTATTCACCGCCGCGTCCGAGGCAGCGGCAGACGATTTGTCGCCGATCTTCAAGATTCCACCCGCGCTCGTTCGAGGCCGATGCCCCTGTTACCCACCGAGTACCATCGCTCCAACATCGGTTGCTCGCGTTGCGCCCGCCCAGTGCGCGTGTCTTGGTCAGGCGTCCGAATCGCTGTCGGTATCGTAGGAAAAGGTCACGCCCCTATCCGTGCGCGTGGCAGACGTACCCATGCCCTCGCGCACGTGGCGCTCGATGCTCGCTTCCAGATCGACGCCTGCAGCGGCCGCCCCCGACGTCCAAAACGGCCCGCGGTGCGCGTTTCGATCGGCGCCAATCTCATCCGAGCAGGTCCCGCACGGCCGCATCGTACCGGCCAGATTCGCCGGATCGATACTTGAGCGCATTTTCGTGCGCAGGAACGCCTTGATACGCCGCTCGGCGTGCAGGTCGACTTCCTTGCGATCGTATTCGTGCCGCTGCGTCGGCACGCGAAACCGTCGCTCGGCGATAGCGGCAAGGACGGCATCGGACGCAGAACCCAGATGTGGGTCCTCAGCCGGATTCATTCGGGTGGCCAGCTTGGCATGGTGCCCCGTGACACGTGCCGCCAACGGTCCTTCGTACTTGGGCATCGGCTCGTTCAGCAACCGCTCGAGCCCACCCGAATGCAGGAAATCCCGAATCTGCTTGTTGACCGAGACCTTGTTCGACGAGACGACGATCGTGCCGCTCGCCGCATCGAACGCGCACTGAACCTCGCCGCCGCTCGCGAATTGCGCCTTGTCCGCGAAGTGCTCCCGCAGGACCGTGCTGAGCCAGCGCAGCGGCTGGCGCTGGCGGTCGGGTTCATAGCTGCGCGGGCCATGCACGAGCGACGGATTCTGCGCATAGATGTCGGCCCGCCGGCCCTTGACCTTCGGACCCGGGTCGACCGTGTTTTTATCGACAATCAGCACGCGGTCGTTCGCCCTGCCGGCGCCCTGGAGCCGCAACGGCTTCATCGCCGCATCGGCAAGCGTGTCGGCACGGGCACCCGCGCTCGCGCTCGCGCCCGCACTCGAACTCTCGCCTGAAGCGCGCGCGAGCCTCGCCTGAAGCCGCCCCATCAGCTGTTCGATACTGGCCAACGCATGCGCGTCGACCTCGCTCAGCATTCGCCCCATCGCACGCGCGTCGCGCAAACTCCCGCGATCGTCGAAAAATACGCGGAGCAGCGCTTTCGAAACGTGGGCCGATTCCGCCGCATCCCACAGCCGAACCGACGGGTCGTCGCGAACGCGCTGCGCCACCTCGATCACCTTGGGCAGATGCGCCTCGGCCTTGCGAAGGAATGTGTCGGCAGTCATCGTGGAAGGCAGTGGAGCCGGCTCGGTGCCGGGCAGTGCTTCGCTCTCCTCGGGTTGCGCCGCCGCGGGAAACAACGCGGCTTGATCCGGCCGCTGCATGCGGGTCAATGCATCGCGAATGGTTTCGGCATGTTCGCCGTAATCCGGCATCCTGGCGACCTTCTCGGGGTTCTTGAACGTGCCGTCCCGGCTCACGAATCCCGAAAGTTTCGCGGGCGAAAGCCCCACCTCGATAGCAATCTTGCCGACCGCCTTGCTCCGATCGTCCGCCATCATGACCAATGCGCGGGCGATCTGCTCCGCACTCACCTTCTGCGCCGCAAGCGGTCCGTCGGGCAGCTGTGCGGCCACTTCCCCGAACGCGAGCTCGGTCAGCAGTCGGCGCAGCTCGGGCACCGCGGCGCTGTAGCCGGGCAACTGAGAGACGAGCCGCACGGGCTTCTTCAGGTGCCCGTCCGCACCGACCCATCCGGCCACCACGTTGGCAGGCACCCCCACGCCCACATGGAGCGCCTGCTGCAGCGAAGGATTGTCGTTCCGCCCTTGCGCTTGCGCACGCTGGCGGTCGCGGACTTGCTGCAGCACCTGTACCAGCATCCGCGCGTCGAACAGGCGGCGGGCGTCCGCCGGCGCCTCGGGCAGCGCATCCTGTGCACCGATCAGCCGAAGCCGTTTCGCAACACCTTCGAGTTCGGTACGCACCTCGCCGTATCCCTCGTAGGTGGACAACCGCTGCGCCAGCTTGTCCTTTTCCCAGGTTGCCGGCGACGTCCACGATCTCAGGGCAGGGTTCTTGCCACCGGTGCCCGCTTCGCGACCGAGAAGATGCTGGAGTATGTCGCGAGCGGTCAGCGCCTGGCGTTCGGCGCCTTGCCCGCCCGCGGACGCAGCAGACTCCAGCTCGGCGACCTGGTCGCCATGATGGAGCGTTCGCAGCGACGTCTTGATCGATTCGCTGTTTGCCGCGAAGTCCGAAAAAGCCACCACGTTGCTCACGCCGACGAGCTTGCCGTCGACCCCGATGTAGGTGAGCAGCGTCGATCTGCCCACGCCGACATCGGCCGCCACATCCCGGCGCGCGCGAAGCGGGTCATCGGCAAGGATGGCGAGCGCCCGGGCAAGCTTGGCGGCCGTCATCCGTTGTCGCATGCCGGAGCGCGACGAGCCTGCGGCACCGCCCGCTTTCGCGGATGCGTTCGCCTGCGTCACCGCCCCCGTCTCACGCTTGAGCGCAACGCCGGCACTCGATCCGCTAGCGCTGCTTGCGCTTGCGCTTGCGCTTGCGCTTGCGCTCCCGCTTGCGAGCCGCGCGCGCTTCGGCGCGGCGTCGGCCACCCGCTTACCGAGTCGCTTCAGTCCGGGCGTGCTCACGGTTCGCTGCGCTTGGGCCGTGCCGAACTGGACCGCGGAGGTCGAACGCGGCGCCGGCTCGGTCCGTTCATGCGTGTTCGCGGCTGCGTCCGTGCTGGCCGCTGGGGCCTTTTCGCCAATCTTCAAGATTCCACCCGACGTTGTGGAGGGCAACGGCCCCCTATTTCGTGTGAGTAACACTGCGTACGCGCCGGTTCCTCCGGGTGCGCGCTGCGGTTGTAATGTGCAATCAGCGCGAGCACCCCGCTTTCGCAACGCCGTGCCCAATGTGGACCGGAGCGAAACATTCTCTGCGCGATCGTGCTGCGCGGGGGCATGCCTCTTTCCCCCCTCCCTACCGACGCGCGCTACGCCAAGGCGGACATATCGTGTCCCGCGTCCGATGAACGGATCGCGCGCTGCCGTTACCAAAGTTCCAGACGAGGACCGGGCGAAACGAGACGTGCCCGGCGTGCCCTCTTTGCGGCGCCAGCCCGATCGTCGCCTTCAGCGTTCACGGAGACCCCATGGTCCACTTCAATACGAATTTCGCACGCGTGCACCCGGACGTGGCGGATAGCCCGCGCATGTCCAACACCGGACGTGGGCACAGCGCATCGGGGGGCGTGCGCTTCGGCGGCGCTGCGCCTGCCGGCGAGAAACAGCAGGCGAAGAGCGCCCGATCCGTCGCAGGCAGCATTGCCAACGCGTTCCGTTCGATCGACCCGACACGCCATGCGGCGAGCTTCGAGCGCGTCGGCAACAAGAGCCCCGAGCAGAAGTCGAAGCTGTCGTGGATGAGCAAGAAGGCCGCCGTAGCGGCACGCGGCATGGAAGAGCGCCTGAAGTCGCAACTCGGATCGATGTTCGGCAAGACGCAGAGCGCGCGCCCGCAGGGCGGCGCACAAGCGAATACCGGCCCTGCTCGCCCCGCCACCCAGCGCCCGTTCGGCGCGAACGTCACGAACACGGCGAATCAGGCACCGAGCGCCGCGCATCATGCGCATCATGCACACCACGCCCATCACGCGCCGGCCCCGGCGCCGCAATCGAGCGCTGCACGCGCCGAGCAAAAAGAGGCCAATGCGCTTCGCAGCCGCATTCTCGACGAGATCGAACAGATGCGGCCGGGCTCGCCTGCACGCAATCAGGCGATCGAACGCTACGAGCAACTCGCCGCGAAGTCGCCGAAAGAGGCCATGGCCGGCCTGCAAAGTCTTCATGCGGGTCTCGAACACGTGCGCGTGCGCAACGACATCAAAGCGCAAATCAAGCAGATGCCGCACGGGCCGGCGCGCGAAGCAGCGCTCAAGCGTTACGACCAGCACAAGCGCTTCGACGAGCTCAACGGACACGACGCGCAGAAGACGCTGCCTGCCTGGAAGCAGTTCCGGGCATCTGTCTCGGCGCAACGGCAGGCCGCATCGGCGCCGCCGCCTGCCCGACCGAGTGCTGAGCGTCCGACGAGCGGTGCAGGCGCACATCGGCCCGCGGGCGGGTTCGCCCCTGCATCGACCCGGCCGCATCAGGCCGCGCAGGAGCCCCTGATGAGCAAGGAGGAGTTCAGGGAAAAGCTTCAGGCCGAGCGCGATGACGACGCCGCGCATCATGGCTTTGCCGGCGGCTACATGGGCGATTGGCAGCAGAAGTACCGCGAATACGTTTCGTCGGCCCGGCCGAGCGCCCATGCCGAGACGCCGCGCGTACGCCAGGAACCCGCTCATCGGCCGTCGATGAGCAAGAACGAATTCATGGCTCAACTGCGAGAGAACCGCGAGCGCGAAGCCGGCTACGAGGCAACGGGGACGGTGCCCTATATGGGCGACGCAGAAGCGCAGTGGCACCAATACGCCCAGCCGATGCCGGCCGCCAGCCGACCTTCCGCACCGGCATCGCAACACGAGCCGGCCCGCGAGCCGTTGCTGAGCAAGGCGGAATTCAAGGAAAAGCTGCAGGCCGAGCGCGACGACGAAGCCGAACACCTCGGCTTCTCCGGCGGCTACATGGGCGATTGGGAGCAGAAATACCGCGAATACGTGGCAGCTTCGAAGGGCTGATACGCCGAGCGTCGACGATAAAACCCAATCACGAGGTAAGTCATGATCCCGAACGACGATAGCGTGCAGACCGCCGTGCCCGACGCGCCAATCTTCGCGCCAGATGGCGTTGTGCCGCCCGAGACCCCGGAAGACCCGCAGTCCATCGAAGCGGCATCGGAGGCCGCCGACGCGGCATCGCAGAACGATGCGATCACCGCGTTGGCGGTGGCCGAATTCGAAGCACTCGTCGACGAGATCGCTGCCGAACTCGAAGCCGTCTGGGACGACGATGACGATGCTGCACTCCATGCGGGCGCCGGTGATGCAGCGTTCGGCGGCGCGGCCGAGCCGGATGGCGGATCGCGCACGGACCGGATCCGCGGATACGCGCGGGAGCTCGTTGCCGCCGCGTATGTGAATCGCGACAACTCTGCCTGGGACCCGACGGACGCCCAGAGCTATTGCAGTGCAGAGGCCGACGATGCGCTGCTGCCGGTGCTGCTCGACGCGAGCGGGCAGGCCGACGACGCCGAGACCGACGAGACGAAACCGGCCGACGCCTACTTGCCGGAAGACGCGCAAGAGGAAGAAGGACCCGAAGGCGCCTTCGAAGGCCGGACGCCGATGCACGAAGACATAACCGTCGACGAGGCACCGGCAGGCGCCGAGATCGCTGCCGCACAGCCTGTTCTGATGCGCTGCCACGTTTGAGGAGCAATCATGCCTGTCGAAATCTCCCATCTGCCTTCGGGTATCCCGGACGCCGGCGCCGACGCGCACCACGCGATCGTCCCGTTCACACCGCAGCAAGGCACGGCGCACGCGGCGTTCAGCAGCGCGAGCGCCGGTGAAGCGAGCCACACGCCCGGCCCAATGGTGCCGGTCAAGGCCGCGCACCTGCGCAACATCGATCCGATGCATGTGCTTGCGCTCATGATGCATATGTTCGGCATGATGGGCGGGCATACCGAAGAAGGCATCAAAACGGCCGCGCAAGCCGCGGCGCGCGATGCGCGCGAACTCGACGACCACCTCGGCGAAACGCATGCCCCGCTGCTTCTCGCGTCGGCACCGCATGGAGAACACGAAGGCGCGCAAGCCACCGGCGAGACGACAGGCCCAAGCGCCGAAAAGCCGGAACCCGACGCACCGCCTTCGGCGCACGGTGCGCAAGGCCACGGTAACGCGCCTGCGCCGCATAGCCACGGCGCACCGGCGAGCCCAAGCCCGAGCCACGCGCAACCCGAGCACGAGCCGGCCGTCTCGCACGACGGTGAACACGGACACGAAAACATCGATGCAGAGACGCTTTCTCATGTGTCCTCGCACGGCCCCGATACGGAACACGCGATCGACCAGCAGGCGAACACGATGAAGCAGATGCTTGAATTCCAGGCGAAGATGACCGAGTTGAACACCGAATTCAAGATCCAGAGCGACCTGCTGCAGAGCATCCAGAAGATGACCACCGACGCCGCAGACGGCGCCAAGTATGGGTAACGCCAACGCGGCCAACCCGCGCCATTTTGGATGGATGCCATGATCGAACTCATTCAGGACAACGCACCGAGCGAAGAACCGTCTTCCCCCGAGGCGGTTGCCTCGCCGCGCGACGCGGCGCTGGCCGACGCGCGCACCCGTTTCGATGCGATCGTCGCCTCCACTCGGCAAGCCTTGACGCGGTTGAAGGCCAACGCCGAGAGCGGCGCTCGAGGCCTGCAGACGCTGCAATGGATGACCGAGCCGCAAACGGATGAGGGCGAAGGCGAAGCGGCGCCCGGGCTCGACGCGCTCGCGCGTCAACTGGCCATTGCCGCTTACAACAATCGCGACAACGCGATCTGGGACCCGCTCGATCCGTCCACCTACCGGTCGGAAGCGGACGAAAGCTCGGCGCTTTTGCGCGTGCTGTCGATGGAGCCCGAAGAGGCCGCGTCCACCGACGCCGCCAACGAGGCACCACCCGCAGAACCAAACGACGATACCGAGCCTGCTGCGTTCGCACCGGGCTTGCGCCTGCTCATCTGAGCGAGACGGTCGCGCCGCGCCGCCCCGCTGCGGCGGCGGACCACTTCGCTTTCGCAACGGATTTTTCGCTATGTTCCCCCGACTATCCGGCACATCCGATCACACGTATCACCCATCGTCGAGCACGAGCGACGTGGACGCCGCCCATCACCCCGATGTCGCGCTGCAGACCGACGATGCACACGTTCTCGCGCAACCGACGCCGAACACACCCGGTCGTGCCCAGGCCGATCGGCCACGCGGCATCGCAGCGTCGCTCAAAGGGTTGCTGATCAAACAGCAGACGCCCGAGCAGCGCGCGGAAGTACGCGCCTGGTCGGCCGCCCGCAGCGGCAAACACGAGAAGCTGCAAGCGCTGCTCGCGGAGCACCCGGATCTCGTCTTCAGGACCGACCGCCACGGCCAGAATCTGTTATCGGTTGCCGCGCGCGCGGGACAACGATCCACGGCCATCACGGTGCTTTCGCACGCAGCGATGCACGCGGGCGGGGTGGCGCGCGTCGTGAATCAGCGCAATGCGCAAGGCGAAACACCCCTTTTCCTTGCCTCGTCGCGCGGACATGCCGAAGTCGTCTCGGCGCTCCTTAGCGCGCCCGAGTGCGACGTCAATGCGGAAGACAAGCGGTTCCGAACGCCGCTGCACAAGGCAGTGAAAGAAGGGCATGCCGAGGTCGTCGAGCTGTTGCTGGCCGACGCGCGCATCGCCTCGGGCCTGCCTGACGTCGATGACAATACGCCGCTGCATCTGGCCGTCTCCTCGCGGCCCGAACTAGCGAAGACGCTTGCCGCGCACCCGAGCGCCGTACCCAACGCCGTCGACAAAAAAGGCCTGACGGCGCTCGAGCGGGCAATCGAGCTCGGCCGCCACAGCGTCGTGGCCGATTTGCTGTCGGTCGAGCGCGTCGATGCGAGCAGCCCCGGGAAAGACGGCTTGACGCCATTCTGGCGCGCGCTGCGCCAGTTCAAGCACGACATCGAAGGCAGCCTCGGGGGAACGAAGTCCTCGCGCCAGATGCTACTGACCCTGGCGAACTCGCCACGCGTGGACATGAGCCGCAGGGCACCAGGCGAGATGGAAGATATCGGCGGTCATACGCCGCTCACGCTGCTTTGCTCGCTCGCATACTACAACCCGCTCGTGCAAGAACAGAACGAAAGGTTCCAGCGGCAGATCGCCGGGGTGATGACGACGATGCTGACAGGAAGCCTGCGGGTGGGGAACGGGAGCAACCTGGATCCCAACGCGAAGGACTTGCGCGGTAGAACACCGCTCCAGTGGGCGCTCACGCAAAGTAAGGAGACCGAGACGACGCTGCTCCTGAACGATCCGCGCACCGACCCCAACGTACGCAACGGCGTGGGGCAGACGCTGCTCGAAATCGCTGCGATCCACGACCGGGCGGATTGGGCGCACAGACTGCTTTCCCATGCCAGGACGAACCCCAATCTGCCGATGAGCACGGGCGCTGCCCCACTCGCATGGGCCATGCACGTCAATCGTCAAGACTGGGCAAAGTTGCTGTTGCGCGACGGAAGGACGGACCCGAACGTCGCCGACATTCTGCCGGGCAGAACGTTGCTGCTCGGGGCAGCGGAACGCGGCAAGCTCGACTTCGCTCAGATGTTGTATCGGGACAAGCGGACCGATCGCAACGCCCTCGCCACGCTGCTGACGCTCGATCCGCGGGCGGTGCTCGCCATCGTCGACAATCGGCCCGTTCCGCGCGGCAGCGCCGGCGAGGCCGTGCTGCGTGCGTTCAAGGCGGAAATGCTCGCACGGTGGGCCGATACGCGCCGTGCGGACGGCACACGGTGGCCGAAATCGGCGATCACGAACATGCGCCTTGGCGAGCTGCTCGCCGAACGCGAGCGGCAGGGCGGCGCTTCGACGTCGAGCGATTGCCGTCCCGACGCCGCATTCCGTTTCAGCCTCGCGCTCGAACTGGCTCTTCAGCACGCCGAACTGATCCATGCAAAGGAAGCGGCGGGTTTGCTGTTGCGGCACGCGCCGAAGAATCAGCAGTACTTCAATCTGCACGGCGTCGACGTGTCGCGTACCGAAATCGAAAGCTGGGCCGCCGGTCAGTTTCCCGAAGGCATCATCAATCGAACAATCGAAGGTCAGCTCCATTTGCCGCAGCAGCAGAACGTTCACCTGGACGGCCTGAACGCCCGCGGCGCCTACATTCTTTCGGTCGTGCAGGCTGTCATTCGCGAGCGCGCCAAGCTGAGCGCCGAAGATCGGCTCGATGCGACGAACGATGTCCTCGCCGAGCGCGTGCGCGCTGCAAGCAGCACGGCAGCGAACCCGCGCATCGAGGACAAGCATCTGATCGGACTCGACGAGGCGCTCGCAGGAATCAAGGCGGCGGCGGCGCGCGCGGGCGACATCGGCGCGCGCGCAACCGAGGGCATGAACTGGGCGTTGCAGATCGGCCAGGCGCGGGAACTGACCGACATGAGCCCGCAGCAGGCGCTGCGGATTATGTGGACGTACATCGATCGTCGCGGCGAACAACACCGGGACAACCTGACGCATGCGCTGCTCAACGGGCTTGCCGACATTGCGCAGCCCAATAACATGGGCGTCTGTGCCGAGGGCTGTTTGCAGCGGATTCTCTATTCGGCCGATGGGATCGACGATCTGCTCACGCCGAAAGAACCTGATCGCGCCACGATAGAAGCCGAGATCGCAAGCCTCTCGGGGAAAGTCGCAAACCGGTTCGAGGCACTTTACGGCGACAGCGCCTTCGATCTCGCAGATAAAGATTCGCTCCAGTCCACACCGGGTGCGCCGCTGTCGAGCGAGGAACGCACGCTGATTGCACACTACCAGCGCACGGGTCCGATCGACGAGGCAACCGTCCTGCGAATCAAGCAGGACATGCTGGCCGCCGAAGTCGCGGCCGAACTCGTCGGGCGGCGCGGCTGGTCGCAAGAGGCCGTTGCGCCGGAGCTCGCGCGCGCGAAGGAAAAGATGAGGTATCAGTAGACGGACAATCGACGAGCGGTGTACCGGCAGGCAGGCCTCACGCCGGCGCTCGCCGTCTCGACAGCTGCGTATGGGAGCACATGCAATGAGAGTCAACGACCCGATTTCACACGTTGCGATGGTAGCTGAGCCGCACGCGTCGTCGACGCAGGCGAGTGCATCTGCGCAGCACCCACTTCGATTCGCACCGGCTGAGCGCAGCCGTAACGCTTCGGTGTCCGTACTTTCACGGCTATTCGCGCGCCTGGGCGGATCGTCGCGCACTGCCGATGCGACGGGACCCACCACGGGACCCACCAGCAGTCCGCGGGCCGATACGACCGGCGGCACGACGACAACGCGCCCCCTGCGCACGGCCTCGCTCGCGAGCCTGCGCGCCGCGGTGCGCAGCCGCGCCCAAGGCCCGCGGCATTTCGCCGGTGCGCGCGCAGCCGGCATGTCGCCCGAGCGGTCGCAGGCCGCAGGCGCCCTACGGGCTGGCCTTGGCATGCAGGGCGGCGGCGAGCAGGTACAGCGAGCAGCAGCGCCCGACGTCGATCGAGCCGGCACCGCATCGACGAGCGCAACACGTTCGCCCGCTCGCGCAACCGCAGGCGAAGACATCTGGCACCTCATGCGCTCGCACGACACGAAGAATTTCTGGAAAAACCTGGAACTGGGAAAACAGTTCACCGCCAGCGCAGCCGACCGCGTGCCGGTGTTCGCCGACATCGTCCTGCACGAGATCACCGCATCGGCCCGTGCCGACAGCGTGCTGCCGCATCTGAGCGCAAGCGCGGCCAAGGCCTTGCGTCCGATGCTGTCGGCGGCCTTGCAGCACCTGGCGAAGAGTCCGCTGCTCGATTCGCTCGATACGAGCGAGCGCGGTCGATTGATCGCCCTCATTCGGCACCCCGACCTCAAACTGCCCGTCGATGCGTATCTCTTTCAGGAGCGCGGGGCGATCGATCGCAACGTGGCGGCCCGTCACGCGGAAATGGCGCAGTCATACGTCGATGCCGTCGCGAACGACGCGAGCATCCGCCATCACTTCGCGGCCGAAGGCGGCGTAGCGCGTCTGTCGGTCAGCGCCAAGGAGGATTTGACCGAAAAGCTCGTCGCGCACGCCGCGCGGGCGATGGGATTGCGCGAACCGGTCTATGCGTCGTACTCGGCACAGCGATCCGCCGATCACGAACTGGCCGCAGCCGTCACGTTCATGGGGCCGCCGTCGAGGCTCGTGCTGACGCGCGACGTCTTCGACAAGGGACCGGCATTCCTCTTGAATACGGTGCTGCATGAGATGGAACATGTGCGCCAGTTCAATATCGATCGGACAGTGCGCAAGGAACCGCTGTTCGCGAAGCCGCCGAGCGCGTTGCGCGCCGGCTCCGGCATGCAGGCTGCCGGAATGCGCTACTACAACCTCGCGATGAAGGAAGGCGACAAGCGCCCGGCCGAAGACCTTTACGACCATCGATACGGCCGCGAGAGCGAACGTCACGCCTGGTCGCTTGGGCTTGGTGCAGCCATCCTCGCGCAACGCGCGGGGTTGACCGGGCATACGGCCTGCGCGGCTCCGATCGACATCGCAGGCCATGCAGGCGATGTCTGGTCGGCCGCGCGTTCACACTACGAAGGCGTCATGGGGATGCCGATCAAGTCGCTGGCCGCGCTGATTCCTGGCGCAAGAGGCGGGGCAGCGCCCGTTGATTCGGGTGCGGCATGGGATGCAATCGTGCGGTTGACGCAGCACCATGACGCAACCGACAAAGCCGGCACGCTCGGCGTCGCACTGCTGTCGGGCGCACCGGAGATTTCGCGGCTCGCTCAGCGCAGCGATGCCCCGCGCGACGCATCGCAGTGCGCCTCGCTGATCGAGCGCGCGGTGCGCTACGCACTGCAGTCGCCCGATGCGCACACGGTGGCTCAGAAGCTGCGCGACGACTTCTTCCCGATCTTCCCAAAGGCGCCAATTCAATCCGAGCCGGAGCTCGCGAAGTTTCTCGACAAGGTTGCGACGTTGTCGAAGAACAATTGCAAGAGCGAGTTCGTGAGACAGGTGTTATTCCAAGCCGCTTCGCTGTCGGTGCCCGACGCCGGTACCTCGCGGGCAGAGGCTGCGACGCCGCGCGACCGGTTGCGCCAAGCGATCTGGCCGTCATAGCCAACGATGGCGCGGCGGCGCCTCGCCATCGAGCAAGACCAAACAAAGGCCAAGCTTCAAACAAAAAGCGGGGGAATCGAATCGATCCCCCCGCCTGTTCGGCACGCCCGCCTTACGCCGGCGGATGCTCGCCCATTTCCAGGTCGCGCTCCCGCTCCTCGTGCTGCGGCGGCGCTTGCGTATCGAGCGACGTGATGAACGGCACGACGAGCAGACCCGTCAACGCCGACAGAATCGCCGTCGTCACCTGCGTCACCCCGTTTTCGTTGATGTGATGCGTCGGGTGCAGACGGCTCAGCGCACCGGCCGTGGCATAGAGCGTCGCGAACATCGTGGTGCGCGCAGTGAACGGCCCGAGCAGGTGCCGCGCAATCGCTTCGTGCGTCGGAATGTTCTGCGATGCCGCCGTGGACATCGGCGTACGCAGCGAAGCCGTGAGCCGCGTCTCGCCGACAGCACGCAGCCCTGCGCGCCCGCCGCCCGCATCGTGGTACGCCTCCAGCGCCGGGTAGACGGTGCTGTCGGCGATTTCGCCGCCCGCGTTCGCCGCGGCAAACGCCAGCAGGTTCGGGATGACCTGATGCAGGGCATGTTCCTGTGCCCAGGAGCTCGTGCCCGAATGCGCCGGCGGCGTGTTTTGCATTGTGCTCACCACGAACTGGTTCGCGGAATAGACGAGCATTTCCGACCAGTTCGCCGCCATGTTCGATTGCGACGCATGCGGCGCCAGCTGTTCGCGGTTCGAACTGAGGCTCGTGAACAGGTTCATCCCGTCGCGCAGCCCGGTGTAGGCCACTGCCTTCGCGAGCAACGGCATCACCGCGCCGAGCGTGCCCGTGCCGTAAGCGGCCGCGCTCGCGGCACCGAGGGCCGCGAGATTGAACGCTTGAGAAGGCACCGAGCGCGCGCTCTGCCGTTGGCTTCGCCCGTTATAGGCGAGCGACATGAGGTTCAGGCCGGCCACGCCCGCGATGATCCCGGCGGACGCCAGCACCTGCGCATGCTCGGATGCGGCCAGATGCGAAGGCCCTTGCGCCTGCGCATGCGCGGTGCCACGCGCCGTCGCCTGCGCGACGAGGTAGCCGACAACTTCGCGCAACGCCGTGGCGACCAGCACCGTGGCGCCGTCGCGCATCGTCGCATGGGCGATATTGGCCCCCCAGCGCGGCAGCGGATGCGTGAAGTCGTTGTTCATCACGTGCTGGAGCAGCGAGCGGACGGCGCCGACTGCCTGCGCGATGCGCGACGGGGGAGCCGCGCCATGGACATCCGAAGTGGCACCGATGCGGCCGGCACCGCTCGCCCCGCCGGCCCGCGACGTGGAGGCAATGCCGCTCACGCCCGAGCTGCTCGAATCGCTCGGGATATTGATGATGATGTGGTCCCGTTGCGAGGTGATGTCCTCGATCCGCGGCGCATTCGGGTCGTGCCGCCCGAGGGCACCGTCGGACACATGGTGCGACGAGCCCGCATCGCTATCCGTGGGCAACTCGACATGGTAGGCGGGGCGATGCTCGGGCGCGAACGCGGGCACCATGTCCCGTTGCTCGGACAAGCCCGTCTGTTCGCGCGGCTCGTGGCGTCCTTGCGGAACGATCTGCCAGTCGTGGCGCACGTCGCTGCCGGCATCGGAATGCCGCGACGATTCACTCATCAATCGATCGAAGTCCGACGCGTTCAGGTCGTCAACGTTGCCCGTCGGGATGTGGTGCCCGATTTCGTTTTCCATCGAACGGAAGAAGGCCGCATCCTCATCGCTCGATTGCGATGGTGACCGCTGCAGCGTCGGTGTGTGCTGGCTCGCCGCCGAACGGGACCCGCCGTCGGACATGTGCGAGCGGGCCGAAGCGAATGTCGGTGTTTCAGACGGCGTTGCCAGATCGCGCGTCGCTTCATCGAGCGCACTGCGCACGAACTGGGCGATCGAGCGGCCCAG